>CALXRJ010000071.1 GCA_944390615.1 uncultured Clostridia bacterium
CTCTATTTATTTGCTTAAATCATATCATATAATTTATTTTTTTTCAAGAGGATAATTTTTGAGAGGAGAAGGGAAAAAAATTAACAAAAAAGGGGGAATTATGTAAAATTCGTCGAATAATATATTATGAAAAAATAAAATCTAAACTAGAAAGAGAGGACTACATGTGCGTTATAGTGATGAAATTCTAAATGAAGTACGAGAAAATAACGATATAGTAGAAGTAATATCACAATATGTGCATTTAAAAAGAAGTGGAAGAAACTATTTTGGATTATGTCCATTTCATAATGAAAAATCCCCATCTTTTTCTGTGTCACCAGATAAACAAATTTTTCACTGTTTTGGTTGTGGTGTTGGTGGAAATGTCATAACATTTATGACAAAAATTGAGGGAATAGGATTTAAAGAAGCAGTTGAAAATCTGGCAGAAAGAGCCAATATTGTTCTTCCCACACTCAATAATGCAGAAGATAGTAAAAAAGAAGAGCGAAAAGCAAAAGTTTACAAAGTCAACTCTTTTACAGCAGATTATTACCACAAAAGGTTATATAGGCCAGAATCAAAAGAAGGGCAAGACTATGTAAAACAAAGAAAACTAACCAACGAAACCCTAGAAAGCTATAATTTAGGATTTTCTGGAAACTATGATGAATTATACAAAGTACTTCGTAAAGAAGGCTTTCAAGATGACGAAATATTAGAGTCAGGTTTAGTAAAAAAGAACGAAAATGGAACTTATGTAGATTTTTATCGCAATCGATTTATGATTCCTATTTTAGACGTTAGAAATCGAGTCATAGCATTTGGTGGTAGAGTATTAGAAGATGCCAAAAGATTCAAATATTTAAATTCACCAGAAAACATAGTCTACAGTAAAGGAAAGCATTTATTTGGATTAAATGTTGCTAAAAAATATGAGCATCATAAACTTTTAGTAGTAGAAGGGTATATGGATGCCATTTCTTTACATCAAAGAGGAATTAGAAATGTAGTAGCAGCACTTGGAACAGCCCTAACAACCAATCAAGGCTGGTTACTTAGAAAAAATGCAGAACAAGTCATTTTAGGATTTGATGCAGATGGAGCTGGGCAAACTGCGATTATGCGTGCCATGGAAGTCATGCAAAATATGGGATGTGATATGAGAGTTTTACAAATGACAGGGGCCAAAGATCCAGATGAATATATTATAAAATATGGTTCAGCAAGATTTCAAAAATTGATGGATGAAGCAATTTCTTTACTAGAATTTAAAGTAAAAGTGCTAGAACAAAAATTAAATTTAGAAGTAGCAGGAGACAAAGTAAAATTTTTAAATGAAATTGCAAAATTAATTGCCCAAATTGATAATTCCATCGAACGAGAAATATACATAGAAAAGCTAGCAAAAGGATATAATATATCCAAAGAAGCAATTTTTCGGGCAAGTAAATAAATTACAATATGCCAATAAAGCAAAAGAAAACACTTTAGAAAAAGCTAGACCAGTCACGACTCATCAAAAAGAAGAAAAGCAAGAAAACCAAATTTCAGAAGAAATCATCAAAAGAGAAAATACACTTATATCTATTTTAATCAATAATCCAGAAAACTACGAAACAATAAAGCAGAATATGAAAATAGAAGACTTTCAATATGATTTAAATAGAAAAATAGTACAAGCTTTATATCAAGAACTAGAAAAAAAAGATAGTAATGTAAGTTTAATACTAGACAAACTAGAAGAGGAAGAAATTCAAAATCATTTAACAGCTATTATGGCAGAAGACTATGGGATTACAGATAACCAAAAAGCGATAGAAGACATTATCAAAAAATACGAAAAAGAAAAACTAGAAAAAAGGCGAGATGAATTAATTAAAGAATCATCCATAGAGCCAGATCCGGAAAAGAGAAGAACCTTAAGTAAAGAGTTAAATGACATTATTCTAAAACTGGTAAAAATAAAATAAAGAAAGCTTACAAAGATAGAAGGGAGGGAGCTTAGTTAGTAAAAATAAGCTAACATAAGCTAAAAAAAGTGAAAGAAGATAAAGAAGTGAAAAAGAAAGAAATCATACCAAAAAATATACCAAATACGGAAGAAATGAAAAAAACAGAAAATACCGAAAAAGTAGAAAATGAAGAAGTAAAAGCAAAAGAAAAAGTAGAAAAAATCATAAAAAAAGCAAAAGAAAAAGGAAAAATCACCTATGGGGAACTTGCTTTAGAGCTAGATGACATCAATCAAGACCAAATAGAAAAAGTATTTGATGTCATGGAAGAAATGGGAGTAGATGTTCTAAAAGACGATTTCGAAGATGAACCAAATGAAGAAGATTTAAAAGAAGTAGAAGACTTAAAATTAGATGAAATAACCCAAGATGACACCTTTGAAGGAATTAATGTAGATGATCCAGTTAGAATGTATTTAAGAGAAATTGGAAGAATTAAACTATTAACCTATGATCAAGAGCTAGAATTAGCCAAAAGAATTCTAGAAGGAGATGAAGATGCAAAACAAGAACTAGCAGAAGCAAATCTTAGACTTGTAGTAAGTATCGCCAAAAAATATGTAGGAAGAGGCATGTTATTTTTAGATTTAATTCAAGAAGGAAACATGGGACTTATCAAAGCAGTAGAAAAATTTGATTATACCAAAGGATTTAAATTTAGTACTTATGCTACCTGGTGGATTAGACAATCCATCACAAGAGCTATTGCCGATCAAGCAAGAACGATAAGAATTCCAGTTCATATGGTAGAAACCATTAATAAATTAATTAGAACTTCAAGACACTTATTACAAAGACTAGGCAGAGAGCCAACCCCAGAAGAGCTATCCAAAGAACTTGAAATGCCAATTGACAAAGTAATGGAAATCCAAAAAATAGCCCAAGACCCAGTTTCACTGGAAACACCAATTGGGGAAGAAGATGACAGCCATTTAGGGGACTTTATTCAAGACGAAGATTCACCAGCTCCACAAGATGCAGCAGCTTATACACTTTTAAAAGAGCAACTAGAAGAAGTCATGTCAACACTTACGCCAAGAGAAGCAAAAGTGTTAAGACTAAGATTTGGACTAGATGATGGAAAAGCAAGAACCCTAGAAGAAGTAGGAAGAGAATTTGACGTAACAAGGGAAAGAATTCGTCAAATAGAAGCAAAAGCGTTAAGAAAATTAAGACATCCAAGTAGAAGCAAAAAATTAAAAGATTATATGACATAGAATTGGGAATGGAAAAGGGGATTTAAGAAACAAAAAATTTCTCTTTTCCAATTTTTCAAATTAGGAAAGAAAATCTAATATTTTAAATAAAGGAGTATATATGGATTCAATATTAAATGTAATAGAAAATTTAAACGGAAAAAACACCATAGATTTAATAATAGCCATAATATTGATTGCTGTTTTAGATATACTTAGTCCGGTATTTGCATACATTATTTTAAAATTATTTAATTTTAAAAAAAGTAAAAAGGAAATCAAAAATAATACCTTTTTTATGCCAATTAAAGTATTTTTTAAAATATCTGGCATTTATTGGGCCATACTATTTTTAAAACCAGATTTTAATTTTTCAGATGAATTTATCGAGCTTGTAACCAAAATTTATAAAATTGTTGTTACCATAACCATTGCGAATAGTTTAGCAAATAGTATTACGAGAAAATCAGGATTTATAAGATTAATCAAAGAAAAAAGTGATAAAGAAATAAATGATAATGCCACCAAAATTTTAGTAAGAGTGATTAAAGTATTAATATATATAGTAGCAATATTTATTGTATTTGCTGAAATTGGTTATGACCTAAGTGGATTAGTAACTGGTTTAGGATTAGGAAGTGTGGTTGTAACATTAGCGGCACAAGATACAATAAAAAATTTACTAGGTGGAATCATGATATTTATGGATAGACCATTTATGGTAGGAGAATATATAAAATTTGGAACCTATCAAGGTACAGTGGAAGATATGACACTAAGAAGTACCAGAATAAGAACATCAGATAATTCGATTGTACAAATTCCCAATTCCTTAATATCGTCAGATTCTGTAACCAATTTAAGTAAAATTCAAAGAAGGTATTACAATTTAAGATTACATTTACCATTAGACACCAAATTAGAAAAGATCGATAGGTTAAAAGAAAAAATATATAATTTACTGCTTCAAAATAAGAATGTTGCACAAGATACCATTAATATTCATTTTACAGAAATTGAAACAAATGGCATAACCATCACAGTTGCTACTTATTTGGATGTTTCTGATTATATGCAATTTTTAGATATAAAAGAAGATATCAATAAAAATATTCTAAAAATTTTAGAAGAAGAAAATATCCAACTAGAATATGACACAAAAATTGTTCAAGTAAAAAGCTAAATGGAGGATAAAAATAAAGCGATAAAATTACATCAATAATTCATAAATTCATCACAATTTTCCTGTATAATAAAGAAGTGGAAATAGAGTTTTAGAGAAAACAAAAAAATTCATACTAAAATAAGGCAAAGGAGGACCTAAAAATATGGATGATATAACTATTTTAATTGTAGATGATGAACTTAGAATGAGAAAACTAATAAAAGATTTTTTATCTAAAAAAGATTATAAAACAATAGAAGCCAAGGATGGAGAAGAGGCATTAGAACTATTTGAACAAAATAAAAACAAAATTAGTTTAATTCTATTAGATGTTATGATGCCAAAAGTAGATGGATGGGCTGTTTTAAGAGAAATAAGAAAAGACTCAAAAGTTCCGGTTATTATGCTAACTGCCAGAGGAGAAGAACAAGATGAATTATTTGGATTTGAACTTGGGGTAGATGAATATATAGCCAAACCATTTAGCCCTAAAATATTAGTTGCAAGAATTGAAGCAATCTTAAAAAGAATAAATGGAGACAAAAAGGCTGTTAGAAATTACGATGGAATTGTAATTGATGAAAATGGAAGAACTGTAACAGTAGACGGAAAACCAGTAGAGCTTAGCTTAAGGGAATATGAGCTTTTAAAATATTTACTAGATAATGAAAAAGTAGCTTTATCCAGAGATAAAATTTTAAACAATGTTTGGAATTATGATTATTATGGTGACTCAAGAACCATAGACAGCCATATAAAAAAAATTAGGCATAAATTGGGCAAAAAAGGAAAATATATTGAAACCATAAGAGGAGTTGGTTACAAATTCGAGGTAAAATAAGTTACAATCCATTCGCAAAAATGACCTTTTTGCGAATTTTTGCCTGAATTGTGAGGGAAAGAATCATGAAAAAAATAGGAGTATTTAAATCAATCAGAACAAAATTATTTTTATCACTTTGTATTATAGTGATAGCGATTATCATATCTTTAATCCTTTTAAATAACTTTGTATTAAGGCAATTTTATGAGTATAACAAAGAAAAACAATTAAAAAATGTATATACCATTATTAATGACTATTATAATAGTAATATCAATGAAAAAAATTTAGCAGATGAATTAGACAAGATAGCAATTAAAAACAATTTTGATATTTTAATAAGAAGTGACCAAGATGTTAGTGTATATAGTTCCAATAAAGATTTTTATTCAACCATAGGTGATATGATTGTCTCTATTTTACGAGAGGGCAAAAATCAAACCGATATTTTACAGCAAACAGATAAATATACGATTAGTAAATATGTCGATAGCAAAACCAATATAAGTTATATCATGTTACTAGCTACTTTGGACAATTCTTATAATCTTTATATTAAAATGCCAGTTAACTCAATTGAAGAAAGTGTAAAAATTTCCAATGAATTTTTATCGATTATTGCTATATTTGTCATTATAATAGGAGGTACAGTTTTATCCATTGTATCGAGAAGATTTAGTGAGCCAATTGTAGAATTAAACGAAATTGCTAAAAATATGTCCAATTTAGATTTTAGCCGAAAATATAAGCCTTCTAATGCCAATGATGAGATCGATATGTTAGGAAATAGTATTAATACTTTATCCAATAAACTAGAAAAAACCATTAATCAATTACGAAATACCAATGTAGAGCTAGAAAAAGACATTGAAGAAAAATCACAAATTGATGAAATGAGAAAAAGCTTTATATCTGATGTATCCCATGAATTAAAAACACCAATTGCTTTAATCCAAGGCTATAGTGAAGGACTTATTGAAAATGTTAATTCTGATGAAGAATCCAGAAAATTCTATGCAGAGGTTATTTTAGATGAAGCAACGAAAATGGATGCATTAGTAAAACGATTGTTGGAATTGATGAAACTGGAATATGGAAAGATGAAATTTAATAATAAAGAATTTAATATTGTAGAACTAGAAAATGAAATCTTAAGAAAATCTCAAGTTATGATGGAAAAAGAAAATGTAAAACTAGAAAATAATGTACAAGGTGAAATTAAAGTTTATGCAGATGATTTCTATATTGACCAGGTTTTAACAAATTATCTTACCAATGCGATTAAATATTCGATTGAGATTAATGGAGAAAAAAGAGTTAGAATTGAAAATGAGGTATTACCAGATAAAAATAAAGTAAGAATTAAAATTTTTAATACTTTTGAACAGTTTTCAGAAGAGGAGATGGTTCGTATTTGGAACCGATTTTATAAAGCAGATGAATCTAGAAACCGTGATAAAGGTGGAAGCGGAATTGGTTTGTCTTTGGTAAGAGCTATTATGAATAATTATGGAAATAGCTATGGTGTGAAAAATGTGGCTGGTGGTGTTGAGTTTTATTTTGAGTTGGATTTGGCAAGTTAGGGTTAAAAATTGCTGAAAGTTTGGCTTTTGGCTTGTATTACATATAAATCTTGACAGAATTATTTGTAATATATTTCAAACAAATAGGAGAAGGAAATGAAGAAAGATAAGGTTGAAATTTTCGATATAGTAAATTAAAAAAGATGAGATTATAGGAAAAATAAAAGAGGAACAACAAATTACTGTAAAACCATCACGGTTTGTAACATTCGCCTTAAAAATGTATAAATTTCAATTCACTTTTTATTTAAAAAAATCTCTAAAAATGTGAAAAAAACACATTGAAAACTTTCTAAAAATGTGATAAACTTCTATTAGGAGGCAAAAATATGGAAAGATTAAAAAGAAAAATTGATAAATACCTTATTGAATGGAAAAATGATCCCAACAAATTACCATTAATAATAAAAGGGGCAAGGCAAAT
>CALXRJ010000072.1 GCA_944390615.1 uncultured Clostridia bacterium
ATATGTAACATAATACCACAAAAACCTCCTTTTTTCAATGTTTTTGGTCAAAAAAAGACCGCTTCATTTTTTGAAACGGTTTAAAGTTTTTGTGTTGTCAAATTCTTATAATCTTGAACTTAAGTTATATCAAGCATTATAGAGAGTTCGACAAAAACTTGTCTTGGTGGGCAGGGATGGATTCGAACCATCGTACGCTCTCGCGGCCAGATTTACAGTCTGGTGCCATTAACCACTCGACCACCTGCCCAAATATGCTTTTTGCAAGCACGTTTTTTATTATAAAGCTTAAATAAAATTTTGTCAAGACTTATTTTAAATTTTTTACAAAATCTTTGTTAATTATACCATTTTTTATTCTAATTGACCCCATAAAAAAGATTTTCTTTTATCCTACTCTAAGTTACTAGCTCCAATTATTCCCGCATCATTTCCTAAACTTGCCGTTTTCATTAGAATTTCTTTTCTTAAATTAAACAATAAATTAGAATGAACCATTTTTTCTTTCAATCCATCTAATAATAAATAATCATATCGTGCAAAGCCTCCACCGATTATGATGCAATCTGGTTCTAATATATTTACCAAATTGGATATTCCAATGGCTAAATCATTGATATATTCTTCCACAATATCTTTTATTTCTTCTCTTGAATCATCTATTTTTTTTCTTAATTCTTGTCCAGGAATATCATGGGATAAATTTAATTTTTCGATTACTTTCGTTTTAAAAGCTAATATACTACCATATTTTTCAAAACAACCTTTTTTTCCACATTTACATGGCAGACCATTTTCTTTTATCATCATATGTCCAAATTCAAAACCTTCAAAAATAGTCCCTTCCATCAATTTTCCTTGGTAGATATAACTTCCCCCTATACCGGTTCCTAATGTTAGAAACAGCACATTTTGATATTTTTTTTCTCGGTCCCTAAAACGATCAAAATTCCCAAAAAGATATTCCGCTATTGCTTCACATTTGGCATCATTTTTTACCATTACTTCTAAGTCTGTTTTTGTTTCTAGCTCTGTTTTTATATCAAAATTTTCAATCCCAAGATTAACAGACCTTACGATTATGCCATTTGAAATGGTTCCTGCAACACCTAATCCAATTTTATGAAAAGAATATTTTTTCTTTAAATGCTCGATTGTTTCTACTATATATTTTATAGAAACATTTAATAAATTTCTTTTTTCTGCTACTGTAAAATCCTTTTCAAATTGTTCTAAAATTTTGCCATTTTTATCAACTGCTCCAACAGCAACATGACTGCCACCTAAATCAATACCAATATTTATATTTTCTATCATTCGAAATTTCTCCTTTTATCAATTTTCCATTATGCTAAATGTACTCTATCGTATAAATTACAATAACAAAAGATAGGGAGCCCAAAAGACTTAGGTCTAATGGTTCCCCTTTTTTTAAAAATATGCATCGAATAGGAAATTTCCCATGTAAACTTGTACCATTGGTACTACAACTACAATTACAAAGAAGATTAAAATTACACCTACAATTGCATAAATTACTTGTGGTAATGTCTTCATAATTGTTTCAATTGTGTTATTAATATCAATTTGCATATATTCTAATAATTTTTCTAGCATTTCAGGCAGGTCTGTTTGCATTCCTATTTTTAACATTTCTGTTATCATTGGAGATGCTAGTCCTGATCGCTCAAAAGGTTCAATCCAAGATTCTCCAATTAATATATTTTTTAATGAGTTTTCTACTATAGATAGCATAACATAATTATTAACAACATTTTTACTAATATCTAATGCTTCTTGGATTCTCATTCCATTTTTTAAATTTAATAACATGGCATTCATTAATCTTGTAAAATCAAGGGAAAAGATTAATTTTCCAAAAAGAGGCATGGTATATTTAAAATAATGAAATTTATATTTTCCTTTTGGTGTTTGAATATATAAAACTAGTGCAACTATTACTCCTAGTAAAATAGCGGTTGGTATTGGCCAATATTTTAGCATAGCATTTACTACACCTTGGAACCAGATCGTAATAGCTGGTAAGGTCGATTTTGTACCAACTTCTTCAAATACTTTTTGAATTTGTGGTATGGCAAATAAAGTACCAACTAGTAACATGATAATTAATAACACAAATTGTACAATATTTGGTATTAATATATTTTTTAATTGTCTTTTTATTTTAGCAGTACTATCTAAGTATTCAACTGCTTGATATAAGGCATTTTCTAAAGAACCTGATAGTTCTCCAACTTTTATCATATTAATATAGATATAAGGAAATACATTGGAATAATATTCCATTGTTTTGTACATATACTCTCCAGCTTCTACACCTGCCAAAATATCTTCTAAAATACCTACTAGAGTCAAGTTTTCTGTGCTTTCAATTATGGTAGATAAAGCATGGATATTGTTGAAATTTGCCTTTTTTAATAAATAAAAGTTTTCTGTGAAAATGGAAATATCTCTTTCTGTTACTTTATCTTCTGTTCCTAAGTAATTGTTAATTTTGTCTTTAACCGTTAATTTCCTTTTGCTTTCATTCAAGATTGCCGTTGTATCAACACTTGCTAATACATCTTGAATGCTAGAAACATTTCTTTTTCTTTTTTTTAATATTTTTGTTCTCTTGTTTCTTGTTTGTACGACGGAAATTGGTTGTAATCCATTCTCTTTCAGTTTGTTTATTAAATTTAATCTGCTGCCTTCTTCTACTTTATTTGAAACAATTCTACCATCTTCCGTTAATGCTTTATAATTAAAAGTTGCCATTTACGTAGTTTATGTTAGTTTTTCTACCTAACATATCCTCCTTCCTTTTATTGATAAGTTAAACTTTTATCGAATACTACTATCTTGTTTTATTTTTATTTGCATGATGGTTCGGTTTAATATTTCTATATTTTTTTCTTCTATCTGTGCTTTGGCTTGTTCTAATGTTATCTTTTCTTCTACAAAAAGTTTTGCTAAAGAATTAATTAAACCGATACTTCCTTTACCTGAAGAACTTTGAATTGCATCTTCTATTTCTGATACGCTTATTTTATCTTTTCGAATAATACCTGATACAACATTGTCTACTACCATTACTTCTGGCACTAAAACTAGTTTTCCATCAATACCAGGAAGCAATCTTTGTGCTATAACTAGTTTTAATATAGAAGATAACATATATTTAATTTGTGCTTGATCTCGTATTTCGTAAAAATTTATAATTCGATCAATGGTTTCTGCACAAGATTTGGTGTGAAGTGTTCCAATTACTAAATGACCTGATTCTGCCATTTCAATGGCTGCATCCATTGTTACTTTGTCTCGTATCTCTCCGATTACTAATATATCGCAATCTTCTCTTAATGAGTTCTTTACACCATCGTGAAAACTTAAGGCATCTTTTCCAAGCCCAATTTCTTTTTGAACAATTAATGATTTCTTAGATTTGTGCTTATATTCTACTGGGTTTTCTAATGTTAGTATTTTTTTATTTTGGTTTTCATTAATTTCATTAATTAAAGCATTTAAGGTTGTTGTTTTACCTGAGTTTGTTTTTCCTGTTACTAAGACTAATCCTTGTGTTTGGAAAGTCGTTCTTCTTACAATATCTGGCACGCCTAATGATTCATAGGTTGGTAAATCTTTTTTAATAATTCTAAGTGTTGCAATTGGTATGCCATCTGTTGATGAAATATTTACTCTAAAACGTAATCCTGCATGCTCATGAATGGTATCTAATTTCCTTGTTGTGCGAAAAATTTTATCAGCATCAATATTTCCTTTGATTAAGAAATCATATATTTCATTCATATCTTCTTCTGTTAAAATTTTTCCATTTTTAACAGGAACTAATTCTCTAGCAATTCGCATCGTTGGTTTGTTTCCAATAATAAAATGTATATCTGATGCATCTTTGGATATTGCTTCATTAAAAATTTTACTGAAATTGATCATTTTCTTTTGTCCTCCTATATATTATTAAATATTATCAATTTTTTATTTAATTCATTCAAATTGGTATCACCATTTAATACTTTATTGACTCCATCTACTATTAATGGTCTATATTCTTTTTCCATAGCTTTCTTTCTGATTTCTATACTAGATTTTCCGTCCATAATTAACTCTCTTATATCATCATCAAAATTTAATACTTCAAATATACCAATTCGATCATAATAACCTGAATGATTACACTTATCACATCCTACTGCATCATAAGTTTTTATACTATCTAAATTAAATTTGGTATGATATTTTTCTCCAATTTTTGTAATAATTTCTTTTTCAAAATCAGTAAATTCTCTTTCTCTTCTACAATGAGGGCAAAGTCTTCTTAACAATCTTTGTGAAATAGTGGTCCCTAC
>CALXRJ010000073.1 GCA_944390615.1 uncultured Clostridia bacterium
AGTATCGCTAAAACTATATTTAGTATAAAGAATTTCGTAAAATAGGTATCATTTTCTAATACGATTGCATCCTTCTCTAATTCGATTCCATATTTTCTAAAAAAGTCAGAATCAACCTCTTCTTCACTATTTAAAATTGCCATTATATCATTTAAATCCATATCTGGATATTCTTCTTGTATTTTTGCTAAAATGCTACCAATTTTCTGGTTAAAATTGTTTGTATAAACTTTATATTGATAAAATTCTAAAAATCCTAAAACAATTGTCATGAGAATAATCACAAAAATACTATAAACCAACGCTTTTTTTAATTCTACTTTATTTCTCATCTTGATCAATCCTATATCCTATTCCTTTCACAGTAGTGATAATATCTGTATCGAGCTTTTCTCTTATTCTCTTTAAGTAAACCGTTATGGTATTATCATATACGTCATTTCCGGTCCATTCCCATATTTTTTCTATCATATCATTTCTGGTTACTACTTTATTTAGATTTGAGAATAATAAACTTAATATTTTTAGCTCTAAACTAGTTAAATTGATTTCTTTTTTGTCTTTGTAAACTACCATTTTATCTAAATCAAATTCAATATTTTTTACTTTTATTTTAAGATTTTTTTGACCTTTGCGGATTATTTTTTGGATTCTTGCTATCAGCTCTTTTACACTAAATGGTTTGGTTATATAATCATCTGCACCCAATTCTAAACCTTTTACAATATCATCTTCTTCGTCTTTGGCCGTTAAAAATATGGTTGGAATTTCTTTGTCTTTTATATTTTTCTCATATAATTCAAAACCATTTCCATCTGGAAGGGAAATGTCTAGAATAATGAAATCAACTTTTTGGTTATTTAAAAATTGAATCGTTTCTTTTACGTTTATTTTATGTATTACTTGAAATTTGTTTTGGTTTAGGGAATAGATCAGCCCTTTTGCTAGTGTTTCATTGTCTGCTACTAGTAGAATATTCATTTAAGATTCTCCTTAAAATTACTTTTGAAAAAGGGCTATTCTTATAGCCCTTTTTTAATTTTCTTCTAATATTTTTTCTAAATCGGATTTTAATTGAATAATATCATTTGTTATAATATTCTTTACTTTTCATATACAACCACTCCTGTTTTTTTTATTTCTTTATCAATTGGTGAATCTGTTATTATTTCATATTTTTCAAACCCATCTATCTGTTTTTGAAGTTTTTCTTGTATTTGACAAATTAGCTTTAACAATGCAAATCCCTTTAATTTAGCTTTTGTATCTATAATTAAATCTATGTCACTTTGTTTGGTTGCCTCTTTTTTAGCATAGGAACCAAATAATATCACTTGATATACAGGTTCATCTTTTAAAATTTCGTTTAATATAGCTTTTATTTCATCAATTGTATATATTTTTTCACTCATATATTATTAGCCTCCTTATGAAATTTTATTGACAATAACATTATAACATAAATAGTAAAATATTACAATTAAATATTTTCATTTCTTATCGTCTCAACTGTATTTTGCTTATTAATTTTATTCATCGAATATTTCATAATCACAAACACCAAAACAAATACAGCAACAATTGAAATTAAAATTGGCTTTACCGGAATATACACACCACTTTCAATCTTTATAGAAAATGCTTGGTACATAGCAAAGGTTCCAATCAATCCTAATAAAATCCCATAAATCAAGGATTTTCCTGCATAAAATATGGTTTCTAAATGAATCATACGATTAAATTCTTTTTTGGTCATACCAATACTTTTTAGCATAGCAAATTCTTTTTGTCTTAATTCCATATTTGATGTAATGGTATTAAATATATTGGTTACGCCAATTAAAGTAATCACTGCTATAAATCCATACAAGAATATTTTAGTCACTAAAACCATTGCCCTTTCTTCTTTAACGGATGCATCTAGGTTGGCATAAGTTACATCCATATCACTATTTTCAATTTCTGCTGCCAAATCATCTGGGGCACTAGACTGAATCATCAAACCATTTGGTTCAAATGCTAAGTTTGGATAGGCTTCTTTGTTTACAATTATATAACCTCCATCATAATTTGACTGCTCCATTCCATATGGTTTTATATCAGTTATAGCACCTACTTTTATACGATATCCCTCATTTTTTATTTTTCCTGTTATTTCGTCTCCTACCGAATATTTGTAAATTCTTGTTTCAATTTGTTTTCCGGATGATTCATAATAAATATAGTTATCACATAAAATTCCGGTATCTTTTACTTTTTCGTAATTGACTCCTATTTTTTTAGCATATTTTTTAAAACTTTCTTGGTCTAGAGAAAAAATTTGTAATGGTAACATTTTGCCATCTCCGGTTTCAACTAATTTTTCTTCTGTATCATCATAGTAACTATCTTCTTGTAATTCTATTTCTGGTATCGAATTAATTTTGCTTAAATCTGTAATTCTTAAGTTTTGAGAACTTCGATAAAGTATAAAATATTCGTCTATGTTGCCTAGTCTAATAATTTGATTGATGTCTTCTTCCTTTGGGTTGTAAATTTTTACATTATAGTCATAATCTTCATAATAATTTTCGGTTAAACCAAACATATTGACTAAAAGGCTATTCATGGTAATAAACAAAAAGATGCTGGTAACAATCGATATAACGGTTGTTCTATATTTTTTTCTACTCCTTTTTAAATTCTTATAAGCTAATTCTCCTCCTGTTTTAAATACTTTTGAAAT
>CALXRJ010000074.1 GCA_944390615.1 uncultured Clostridia bacterium
TCGTTAGGAATACTAGATAATGTCATAGCTTCCTTAATTAATCCATCTGTTGTTTTTCCTTGTGCTGAAACAACAACTACTAACCTTTTGTTTTCTTCATAAAAACTTTTAATTCTTTCTGCAACAATATTTAATTTAATATTGTCTGCAACTGAACTTCCTCCAAATTTTAATACTACTGTGTCCATTTTTGGCACCTTCTTTAATCTTTATTACACACCTATTTAATTAAATATGGCTTACTTTTAATATATTATGTTGGTTATAAAATAATGTTAACTTTTTCAATTTCGCAAAAGGATCATTTTTTGTAAAAATTTTCAAAAAAGAAACATTCCTTTTGAAAAATGTTAGGTAGACTGCTTTAAATAGCTTTCAATGAAACCATCTAAATCTCCGTCCATAACGCCTTGTACATTTCCCACTTCATAATTGGTTCGGTGGTCTTTTACTAAAGTATAGGGACAGAATACATAAGAACGAATTTGACTGCCCCATGCAATTTCTCTTTGAACACCTTTTAATTCTTCAATGGTTTCTTTTTGCTCTCTTTCTTTTAAATCTAATAATTTAGATTTTAACATTTTAAGAGCATATTCCCTATTTTGAAGTTGAGAACGTTGAGTTTGACAGGATGTTACAATTCCGGTTGGAATATGAGTTAATCTTACAGCAGATGACGTTTTATTAACATGTTGCCCTCCTGCGCCAGATGCTCGAAATACATCCATTTTTATATCATCTGGATTGATATATAAATCTATGTCATCCGAAATTTCTGGTAAGACTTCTACAGAGGCAAAGGATGTATGACGTCTTCCTCCACTATCAAATGGAGAAATTCTAACTAATCTATGTACCCCCATCTCCCCTTTTAAGTAACCATAGGCATTTTCACCTATTACTTCAAAAGTGACACTTTTTAGACCTGCTTCATCTCCTTCTAAAAAGTCAAGTTCTTCCACTTTGTAACCTGCTTGATTAGCCCATCTTGTATACATTCGATAAAGCATTTCTGCCCAATCTTGTGCTTCTGTACCGCCTGCTCCTGGATGAATGGTTAGAATCGCATTGTTTTTGTCATATTTACCAGATAAAAGTGTTTCGATTTCGAACTTTTCTACTGCTTTTTCTATTTTTTTGATGTCTTTTGTCATTTCGATTACTAGTTCTTCATCATATTCTAGTTTTAATAATTCTAGCAAATCTGTTGTATTATTGATTTCTTTTTCAATTTCTCTATATTTGGTACATTTTCTTTTTAGCGTTTTTATTTTTTCCAATACCATGTTAGAATTTTTGCTGTCTTCCCAAAAGTCTGGCTTTACGGTTTCTGCTTCTAGGTTTTGTAAATCTTTTTCTAGTTTAGGGATTTCAAAGTGAATCACCTAAATCTTTTAATTTATTATGTAATGTGTTTATTGTTTTAGAACTTTCTTCTAAATCTTGCATTTTATCACACTCCTTTTGGTTTGTATTATATCGGTAAGATACTGAAAAGTCAAGTATTTGTTTTTTGCTATATGCAAAAAACAGCATATAATGGTACAGATTTAATATTATTTTCAAATCCGAAATTTTTACTCGATACTCGTATACTATATTTCGGTTTATATTGATTGACAAATGAGTTTAGACTTTTCGATTTTGTGTTTTCAGAAGATTTTACTTCAATTGGTATCACTTTTTCATCTCTTATGATAATAAAATCCACTTCACTTCCATTCATCGTTTCCCAGTAATATAAATCATATCCATTACTAGCTAATTGCGTTGCTACGTAGTTCTCTGTAATTGCTCCTTTATATAATTGATTATATTCCTCTAAATTATTTTTCGTAATCTTAGCTTTATTGGATAATAAACCAACATCATTCATATAGATTTTAAAGGAAGAAACATCAACATACATATTTGGGGGAACATCTCCTCTCGTTGTTTTGTCACATTTTAAAACAAGACCTGCATGGATTAGCCAATCAATAGATTCTCCAAATAAAGATGCTCTAGCCCCTTTTTGAATCATGGTATATTGAAACTTTTTATTTTCTTTACCCAGTTGGCTCGGTATTGACTCATAAGCAGATATTGTCTTTACGCTTTGAGAATTCTCTGTATATTTAGCCATATCTGCTGTATAAGCTGATAGAATAAGATTTTGAATATCACTATATTTCATGATATCTGATTTTTCTAAATAACTATTAATTGCCATTGGCATACCGCCAACAATTAAATACTCTTTATATAAATCCAACGCTTCTTTATGTAGTCCTTCGTTTATTGGTGTATTATTTTCAAATGACTCTTTTATTTTTTCTACCAAGATTTCTTTTTGGTTAGCCCACAAAAACTCCTCAAAATCTAAAGGATATACTGTTTTCATAATGACTTTGCCTACTGGAAAAGAGTAATTTTCTCGATGAATGGATACACCTAATAAACTTCCTGCTGCAATAATATCATACTCTGGTGCTTGTTCTGCAAAATATTTTAATGATGTTAAGGCTCTATTACAGTTTTGTATTTCATCAAAAAATATTAGTGTTTGCCTAGGTATAATTTCTGTATGATAAAAATTTTCTAAAACTTTGATAATTTCCTCTGGGGATATACTTGTTTCAAAATAAGGAATAATTTTTTCGTCTTGTTCAAAATTTACATATACCATATTTTTATAATTTTCTTTTCCAAATTCAGTTACAATATATGTTTTTCCAACTTGTCTTGCCCCATATAAAATAAGTGGCATTTTATTGTTTTTTAAATTTTTCCAATTTAATAAATCATTATATATTTTTCTTTTCATGGTTACTACCTCTCCTTCCTAAGGATATTATACCTTTTATTCTTTTGTATAGTTCTATTATACTATATTTTATTTCAATATGTCAATAAAAATGTATTTTTTAACATTTTTTCGTACGAATAATTGTAAAAATAGACATTATCATCATTATGACAATGTCTATTTTTTAACTTTCCTACTAATTACTTTCTGCCTCAATTCTTGCCAATTCTTCCTTCCTTTTCACCTTATTTGTCGTAGTTTTAATCAAAGGTTCTTTTGTCAAAATCATATGTTTCATATACTTATAAGGTGGCAAAGTTTTATTAATTTCTTTTACTTTATTCCATAAAATTTGATAAAGTTCCTCTTCTGTTTTATCCTTTAAAGCCTCTTCTTTATAAACAATTTTAACAGAAACCATAGGATCGTTTTTATCACCTCTTTGAGCCATTCCATAAATCAAACTTTCTTCTACTTCTGGAAGATTATCAATTAACATTTCCAACTCTTCTGGAAATACTTTTTTACCATTTTTAAGAACAATCACGTCTTTTTCTCTACCAGTTAAAAACAAAAATCCATCTTTGTCAAGATATCCTAAATCTCCTGTGTAAAACCAACCATCTTTTAAAACTTGCTTAGTTGCTTCTTCATTTTCGTAATAGCCAAGCATGATATTTGGCCCTTTTACTCTTACTTCCCCGATTCCTTCTTTATCTTTGTTTACAATATCAACTGTTACATGATTTAAAGGATAGCCAACTGAGCCATATCTTATATATTTGTCATTTTCAGCTGCAATTACAGGGCAAGTTTCGGTTAGGCCATAACCTTGAATTAAGTGAATTCCCATCTCATTAAATTTAATAGAAACTCTTTTATCTAGGGGTGCCCCACCTGATACAATAAATCTCATTTTTCCTCCTAATTGGTCGATAACTTGTTTGAAAATGAATCTTCTTGCATCAATATGGAATTTTAATAAAAAATTACTGATTTTAGTTGCTAGTTGAATTAATTTTGTCTTACCTTGTTTTTCAATTTCTTTTTCGATATTTTCATACATTTTATTTACAAGGAGTGGTACACCAATAAAGACAGATACTTGGTATTCGATTAAATTTTGTTTAATATATCTTAAACCATCTGGAAATACCGTTCGAATTCCTGCTGCTAACATAACTAACATTCCAGTTGAACCAAATATATGGTGGTATGGAAGAAATGCTATATTGGTATCGGTTGGATAAAGAGCCTCTGCCATTAACATATCTGCAATATTAGCTGCTATGGCTTCTTGGTTTAGCATAACTGCTTTTGATTTTGATGTAGTACCAGAGGTAAATAAAAGTATGCTCATGGTTTTGGAATCAACTTGATTTTCGATAAATTCTTGCTTACCTTGTTCGATTAATTTTTTTCCAGTATCTA
>CALXRJ010000075.1 GCA_944390615.1 uncultured Clostridia bacterium
ATATCTTTTTCTGGTGGTATTTGGTTAATGAATTCAGTTAGTTTTTTAGATAAAGGTTGTTGAAACATAATTCCTGTAATTTCTTGCTTTTCTTTTATTTGATTAAAATTTTGTATGAATTCCTCTTCACTTTTGGCAAGTTCTATCTTAAATTTGATTCCATATTTTGCACAGTTTTTTTCTATTTTTTGGGTATAGGCTAAACTTGCTTCATCTCCTGCCATCCCTAATACTGCAATATATGGTATTTGCTTTTTTTGGGTTTTTATTTTTTCTAATCTTTCTTCTAAATTTTTCTTTATCTGTTCTGCTACACTTTTTCCTTCTAATAATATTTCCATACTATCCATTTCCTTTTTCTAAATTTTGTATTCTTTCTTTGATCTTTTTGGCTTCTTCATAATCTTGGGTGTAAATTTTTTTGATTTCTTTTTTAAATGCTTCATCTTTCATTGGCTTTAAATTTACTTCTATATTTACAATACTTGCCTCAACAGATGCAAAAGCATAAATGTTACTAATTTTAAAATCACTGGCAAGCATTTTATTTCCTACTTTGCTTATCTGTTCTACTAGCTTTAGGGTTTCAATTCCTTTTTTGGTTACTTGTACACAGAACTCTACCCCTTCTTTGTTGGCTTTTTCATATAAGTCTGGTTCTTCTTTTCTAAGTTTATAGCCTGCTAAAATTTTTTCGAGTACAAGTTTGTCTTGGTCAATAATATCCAGTGCTTCATTTCTTAATTGTATGGCTTTTTCTTTAATGGCTAGAACTTCTTCTTCTACTGGTGCATATTTCTTTTTCCCAATGGTTAAATTGCAAATATACTGAATTAAGGAATTGGTAATGGAAAGCATCATTCCTACTACACTTCCTCCTGCAAATTCAATTTCTTTATCTTCTAAATCATCTAATATTGGCTTTATTTTTTCTTTATGTGTCATATTTCATTTCCTCCATTGCTAAAATCATTTTTTTCTTCGGATAATCCAATCTTTCTTGCATGATATCGGTAATTTCATTTTTACTTGCTGTCCTTGTTTTCCAGGATTTACAGTAGTTATTTCTTCCTCTGTCTCCGCATCCCATAACTGTTCTATTTTAAATTTGATAGGCTCTAGCTTTCCTGGAACTAAAATTTCTAAATAATCTCCCACTGATAATTTATTTCTGATTTCTATTGTTGCTTTTTCTTCTTGTGCCTCTATTACCTTTCCACCGAATTCATAATCTGTATTATATTGTTTTCCCTCATATTCTTGAATGTCTTTATTTTCTCTACTATTAAAATAAAATGTGGTAAGTCCTCTTGTTTTTATTTTTTCGATTTCTTCTCTATATTTTTTACTGTTATATTGCTTAGGATTTTTGTAATAATCATCAATTGCTGCTCTATATACACTAACAATACTGGCTATATAATATTCTGTTTTTAGTCTTCCTTCTATTTTTAAGCTATCTACGCCCATTTCGATAATTTCTGGTAATTCATCAATTAAACATAAATCTTTTGAAGAAAGAATGCTAGTTCCATGTTCGTCTATTTCTACTGGCATTAAATTTCCAGGATTATTTTTTTCTTCTAAATAGAGATTGTAAGACCATCTACAACTTTGAGCACAACTACCATAATTGGCACTTCTTCCAGCTAGAAAATCACTTAAAAAACATCTCCCAGAATAAGCAAAACAGATGGCTCCATGGATAAATGTTTCGATTTCCATATCTTGGGGTTTGTTTTCCATAATATATTTTAGCTGATTTTTATCTAATTCTCTTGCCATAATCATTCTTTTACAACCTTGTTTATACCAAAACTTGCAAGCTTCTAAGCTGACAAGATTACTTTGTGTGCTAACATTTACTGGAATATGTGGTGCATATTCTAATATAGTTGCTATTACACCTGGGTCAGATGCTATAATTCCATCTGGTCTTACTGTTTCAAGCTTTTTGCACATGGCTCGAATTTCTTCATAATCTGTATCCCAGGCATAGATATTCATTGCTACATATACTTTTTTTCCTAATGAATGCGCATAGGTTATTGTTTTGATTAAATCTTCATCATCAATTGCTGCTCTTGACCTTAAAGATAAACTGGAAGTTCCACAATATACAGCATCTGCGCCATACAAAAAAGCAATTTTAGCTTTTTCTAATGAACCTGCTGGGGCTAATAGTTCTACTTTTTTTTCTATCATAATTTAAGATTTCCTTTCTTTTACCTTTTTACCATCTTTTTCTTTTTATTATTACTTTTTTCTTTCTTCAATAGTATACTATCAAAGATGGAAATTTTCAAGCATATTTGGACTTTTTTATCTTTTGTGGTATAATGAATGATAATAGGATTTTTAGGAGGTGTATTAAAATGGATGTTTATCAAGCTGATGAACAATTGAAACAATTATCTGTGATACAAAAAGAACTTGCTGAACGTATTATTCCAGATTGTATGGATACTTACTTGAATTATACCTTAGTATCTTTACAAGGACTTCTTTCGACTCTTAATAACTCTATTTTTATGCACTTTAGAAGTACAATTGAAAATAATATTACTATTATTTATCGTATCAAATCTATGAAAAGTGTTATTAATAATATTAGTAAAGAAATATTAAAGCAAAGTATGGAAATGATAAAAGAAAATCCCCATGCTTTCCTTTATGATGAGAATTATTCGGAAATAGAAAAACAAAGAAAACAAGAAGAGTTAGCAGCTTTAACGAAAAAGGTTACAGAAAATGTATATAAAGATTATTTTGGTGCCACTTTAATTTTTAATACGAAAAATGATGTGGATCATTTTTGTCAAGCTCTTATGAAAAAGCATAGCACGCTTTCCCATCATAATACTAAAAAAGAAGCTGTAGAAAATGAAGTGATTGCTTTATATCATCAAGCCAATACAGTTTCGAAATATTTAAATAGTGCCAAAGAAACTATTGCTCCTAAGAACTTTTTTAACCTTTTGTTAAAATCTAATTTTATCGATATATCTGATACTTTTGTGGATAAAGATCCCAATCCGCGTGCCCCTAGAAGGGTCGTACCGCTTAATATTGGTAATATAAATACCCCAGAGGATTATTTTACACAATTAATTAATTTATTAACTTTACTAACTAATATCAGTATCCCCTGTCTTGAGACCACTTTACAGGAAGCTATGCCAAAATACTGTATTTGTGAATTAGATAAACCTGTTTTAGAAGTATTTCAAGAAGCTTTATCTACAGTTAAAGACCCTAATAGGAAAGATGATGTGATTCAAAAGTTTAATGAATTAAGTGACCAATATTACTTTAATAGGAATCATAAAGAAGAATTTAAAAAGAAACCTTTTGATGTACAATTAGAACAAGCTTTAAATCAAATGCAACAGGCTAAAAAGAGTTCTCATTATAGGAAAAAGCTTTCTCCTCGTGCCAAACAAAAATGTATGAAAAAACTTTTCCA
>CALXRJ010000076.1 GCA_944390615.1 uncultured Clostridia bacterium
AAAAAGCATCTTAAAAGATAAAAAGCCAGAAAAAGAAGACAAGAAAAAAGTCGAAGGTCAATTTGATATGTTTAATTACAAATTAGCAGAAATAGCGCATGAATTAGACATGGTAAATTTAAATGAATTAACACCAATTGATGCATTAAACACATTAGTTAGAATCAAAGAAAAAATGGCTTGATATTTTTAGGGGCGGAGGAAAAAAATATAAATTTTTTCCTCCGCCCCTAAAAATATGTTTTGAAATGAATATTTTGCTATTTTTTTGGAAATATTTTAAATAAAGAGATTTATGGAGGAGAAAAAATTGATTTATACAATAACTTTTAATCCAGCATTAGATTATGTAATAGAAATGCGGTAATTTTAAGATAGGAGAAATCAATCGTAGCAAGCAAAATCACATTTTACCAGGGGGAAAAGGCATTAATGTTTCAATCATATTAAAAATGTTAGGAATACATTCCACTGCGATGGGATTTATAGCTGGTTTTGTAGGAGAAGAAATTGAAAGACAGGTAAAACAACTAGGAATTGATACAGATTTTATAAAAATAGAAAATGACGCATCCAGAATTAATGTAAAAATCTTAACAGAACTAGAAGAAACAGCCATTAATAGCATAGGACCATTTATCGATCAAATTAGTATGAAGTTATTGCTTCAAAAAATAGAAAAAATACAGGGAGAAGATACGCTAATATTAGCTGGAAGTATTCCGCAAGGAGTATCGGAAAATATCTATCAAAACATTTGTGAAAAATTATCATCAAAAGGAACGAGAATTATGGTTGATGCAACAGGAGATTTATTACTAAATACATTACCATTTCATCCTTTTTTAATAAAGCCAAATCAAGAAGAATTAGGAGAAATGTTTCATATTAAGATTTTAAGCCAAGAAGATGCTTTTTTCTATGCCAAGAAATTACAGGAAAAAGGAGCTAAAAATGTATTAGTATCGATGGGAAGTCAAGGTTCTATTTTGTTAGATGAAAATGGAAAAAAGTATAAAAAAGAAGTGATACGCACCGCAAAAAAAATAAATACAGTGGGAGCAGGAGACTCTATGGTAGCAGGATTTATAGCCGGATTTGAGCTATATGGAGATTATGAAAAAGCACTTGATTTAGGAACTGCTACAGCGACAGCAACCGTAAATTCTATTTCACTTGCTACAAAGGAGGAAATTGATAAAATACTTAGGCAAGAATTTAAATGGTATAAATAAGGTTAGAAAGGAAAATTAGGGTTATGAAAATTACAGATTTAATCAAAGAAGATTCAATCGACTTACATGTAAATGCATCAACCAAGGATGAGGTACTCCAAAAGGCAGTAGAATTAATGGTCAATAATGGCAATATTCGAAATCAAGAGGAATACTTAAATTTAGTAAGAAAAAGAGAAGAAGAGGGCTCAACAGGAATCGGAGAAGAAATTGCCATTCCTCATGGAAAAGGAGATTGTATTGAAAAACCAGGTATTGCAGCAATGGTAATTCCAGATGGTGTAGAATTTAATGCATTAGATGGAAAACCCGTAAAATTATTATTTTTAATTGCAGCACCAAATACTAAGGATAATGTACATCTTGAAGTATTAAGTCGTCTATCTACTTTACTGATGGATGAAAAATTTCGTAAAGAATTGCTACAGGCAAAATCCAAAGAAGAATTTTTAAGTATCATTGATAAAACTGAAAAAGAAAAGACAGAAGAAAGTAAAGAAGAAAAAGATTCTTACGAAATACTAGGAATTACTGCTTGTCCCACCGGAATTGCCCATACCTATATGGCAGCAGAAAGCTTAGAGCAAATGGGAAAAGAACTTGGTGTCTCCATTAAAATAGAAACCCAAGGACAATCAGGAGCAAAAAACAGGTTAACAGAAGAAGAAATAAAAAAAGCAAAAGCGATTATTATTGCAGCAGATGTGAATGTAGATTTAGCAAGATTTGACGGAAAAAGAGTTCTGATGGCAAGAGTATCAGATGGAATTCATAAACCAAAAGAATTAATTGAAAAAGCTTTAAATCAAGAAGAGGAAATTCCCATTTATCATCATGAGAAAAACGAAGAAGAAACCTCTCAAAATAGAGGCAAAAGAGGAAATATTTATAACCACTTAATGAATGGTGTTACTCATATGCTACCATTTGTAGTAGGAGGGGGAATTTTAATTGCCATTTCCTTTTTACTAGATGATTACTCTATTGACCCTTCGAATTTTGGTATGAATACCCCAATTGCTGCATTTTTTAAAACAATTGGTAGTATGGCATTTGATTTTATGCTATTGATTTTATCAGGCTATATTGCTATGAGTATTGGAGATAGACCAGGATTAGTGGTGGGTTTTGTAGGTCGGAGCCATTGCAAAAGCAGGAACCACTTTTACCTCTTTTAGTAACCCAGATGAAGTATTAGTAAGTTCTGGATTTTTAGGAGCTTTAATTGCAGGATTTTTAGGTGGTCTTGTTATTTTATTTTTAAGAAAAGTATTTAGTTTTCTACCAAAAAGCTTAGAAGGAATCAGAACCATTTTAATTTATCCGGTGGCAGGGATTTTGCTAATAGGAATTATTATGTTACTGATTAATCCATTTGTCGCAGCGATTAATACAGGCTTAAACAATTTCCTATTTTCTTTAAGTGGTGTAAATAAAGTAATATTAGGAGCTATCTTAGCAGGTATGATGTCTGTTGACTTAGGAGGACCTGTTAATAAAGCAGCTTATACTTTTGGAACAGGTATGCTTGCAGAAGGACATTATGAAATT
>CALXRJ010000077.1 GCA_944390615.1 uncultured Clostridia bacterium
ATTTATCTATTGGCTTGTATTTTGGTTTTTATCGATATGAAATTGAAAAATAGAAAATTAGAAAAAGAAGAAGAAAAAGAGCAAAACAGAAAAAAATATGTAACCATTATTTTTATCATCTATGCGTGTTTTTTAGTAAGTTTATTATTACTCGATAGCCAATATAGAAGGTTTGGTGGAGTTCAGAATAGTATAGCACTATTTTCAAAAGAACATTTTGAATATTTTAGTAATCTGATTCCATTTAGAACGATTTATGATTTTTTAGCAAGAATTGGGCAAGGAACTATTAATATTAGTATAGTGTTTACCAATTTAATGGGAAATCTTCTTGCTTTTGCTCCTTTTGGTATATTGATACCTATTATTTTTAAGGAGAAATTTTCGAATGTGAAAAATTTTACTTTTCTTATGATTGGGATTGTTTTTGTGGTAGAGCTTATTCAGTTTCTTACTATGTATGGTGCCTTTGATGTGGATGATTTGATATTAAATGTAGTAGGAGCAGTAATTGCTTTGGGTTTGATGAAAATAAAAGGGATCAGGAAGTTTGTGGATTTTGTTTTGAAGTGATATTTTTGTATTTTGGGGACGGAGGAAAAAATATAGTTTTTTCCTCCGTCCTTCAAAAATATCAAATTTTGTCGAACGAATTTGGAAAAAATATTGAAAAAATCACTTGCAAAATTTATTTTTATAGTATAATAAGTCTTAAAGGTGCATAAAATCAAAAAAGTATCCGATTTCCTTTTTTTTTTTTTTTTAAATAGAAACACAAAAATAGAAAATTTTAAAAAAATGAGTTGAAAAATAAATCACAATATGATAGTATAAATTCATCAGAAAGGATTAACCCAAAATTTATGCTACAATAGAAAATCAGGTAAAGTCCTAAGTTTAGTATAAAAAAGCCCAAAATAAAAATGAGCATAAAATATTGGGTTAAATAATTTTGATAAGAAATGATACAAAGGAGGATGCAAATGATACTAAAAATGAAACAAACACAAGGAATTACACTAATGGCATTAATTGTAACGATTATTGTATTATTAATTTTAGCAGGAATATCCATAAGCATGATATCAGGAAATAACGGAATTATTAATAAAGCGATAGAAGCAAGAGATGCGACAGAAATAGCAGGTCTTGTAGAAGAAATCAAAATGGAAATACTAGAAAAACAGATGGATAACTTAGGGAATCTAACAAGTGACGATTTAAGAGATGTTTTAAAAGAACATTTTACAGGGGTACCAGAAAGCTTGCCAGAAGATGAAAACGAACTTGCGGAATTAGAGTTAACAACAATTGATGGAAAACATACGATAAAAGTAGGAGATATTTGGCAAGGAAGTTTAAGTGATTCTTCGGGTGGAGTTGCAACTTTGCCATCCAATACAGGAACAACGCCATATTTACCAAGTGCTGATTTTAGCCAAGTTGCAGGAACCGATTTAAGTAGTGGATTGGTAATAGAAGATAATTTGGGAAATCAATATGTATGGATAGAAGTTCCAAATGATGGTACAGGACCAAATTATACGGGGATTACAAGCAAAACACAATATGATGAAATAGAAGTAGCCTTACAAGCTTATGCAGCAGATTATAGGAAAGGTTCTGCAGCACAAAGTTATAGTTGGGAAGATGAATATTATTCAGATGATGTAACAGGACTAACTCAAACACAATATAATAATTTAAAAGAAACGATGTTAGCCAGTGTATATACAAATGGAGGATTTTGGATAGGAAGATATGAAGCGGGAGATAGTGAGGCAACAGAGAGTAACACGACTATAACTAGTAGTAATACTTCTCATACTGTAGTATCCAAAGCCGATCAAATTCCATATACATATGTAACATGTAGTGAAGCCCAAACATTAGCAAATAGTGTAAATAGTGGAAACTATACAAGTAGTTTGATGTTTGGAATCCAATGGGATTTAGTGATGAAGTATTTAGAAGAAAAAGGAACAACTTATGAAGAATTAGCAGGAACAAATCCAATAACATCAGGAATAGGAAGTGTAAATTGGGGAAATTATTATAATACGCCTACATTTACTATAACTAATACGCAAGCAAGATATAATACTGATCCTGCTAGTGCTAGCTGGACACTAATAACGCTTACTTATGAAAAAAAACAAAATAGTAGGGTGTTATTAACAACAGGAGCGGATAGTAGATTGAGTAAGCAAAACATCTATGATATAGCAGGAAATGTATATGAATGGACTTTAGAACATGCAACCTCTAGTTCAAGCAAACCTTGTGTTAATCGAGGAGGGTTATTCGAAACTACAGGGTATGCTTTTCCTGCTAGTTACCGCAGTAATTATGAGGCGACTCTTGCACAATATTATGTTCGGCTTTCGTGTTTCACTTTATTAAAAAAGATATTAAAGGATGAAAAAATAAAGAGAATACAGTCAGTTCGTACTGCACTTTTACTAGTAAGGTTAATGGTCGTGCTTAGCACGCAACAGAAAAAGCAACAACATATTGAAATGTTGGTGCTTTTTTGATATAATCGACCTATAAAAAATAATCCAAAAGGAGAAAAAATCATGATATTACAAAACAAACTAGGAATCACAAATCCTGCCGAACTTGCCAGAGAAGAAGAAAAAATAAGCAAAATCAAAGCCCTTCAACTATTTGAAACAGGC
>CALXRJ010000078.1 GCA_944390615.1 uncultured Clostridia bacterium
CATTTCATAAGCTAAGAACTTCTATGCAAAATTTTTGGCACCCTTCCTGTGACGATTTTTTTTATAAAAAATCGCACGGACATTTTCAAAAAATTCTGCATAGAATTTCTAAGCTTATTCCACTCACACAATCATAATGCCAAAATAAAACCTATCATACGCGAAGCCCAAGCAACTGCAATTAGCAGATTGGAAAAAAAAACGAAACTTAAAAGGAAATATTCTTGACTTTTTGAGGATATTGTTATAAAAATAATAAGTAAAAATTTAAGATAAAAATTGGGATTTATCATTAGTATAAAAATCCTAAAGAAAGAAGGAGTAAAAATGGAAAAAATAAGAGGATTTGAAATTGCAAAAGGATTTGAAGACAAAGGAATTGTTCTACCAGAAAGAAAAACAAAATGTTCAGCCGCCTATGATATTGAAGCTGCAGAAGATACAGTAGTGCCAAGTTTCAAAAAAGGCATGAAACCAACCTTAGTTGCAACAGGGTTAAAAGCCTATATGCAAGAAGATGAAGTACTATATCTAATGGCAAAAAGTTCAGGATTTCCCAAAAAAGGAATTCTATTATCTAATAGTGTTGGGGTAGTAGATGGAGATTATTATGAAAACGAAACCAATGATGGACATATCATGTTTTCTCTAATCAACTTAAAAGATGAAGATTTATATATAAAAAAGGGAGATGCTATAGGACAAGCCATGTTTATAAAATATTTAACAACTGATCAAGATGCAGCAACTGGAATCAGAAAAGGTGGATTTGGTTCAACAAGCGAGCAATAAAAAAGATGATTTTCATAAAAACAAAAGATAACAGTTTATAAAAAAGTAAAACAAAAAATTAGCGGAAAGGATTTTCTATGAAAAAAATTTTAAATAGTTTAAAAAAGAAAAAAAATTTGATTTTAGAGATTATCATACTGATTGTAATTGCTTTATTTAGTTTTAGTTTAGCACCTAAAACACTACAAAATGATACCTATTATACCGTATCTATTGGAAATTTAATTTTAGAAAACGGAATCGATGGAAAAGACCATTTTTCATGGCATGAAAATTTACCTTATACGTATCCACACTGGTTGTATGATGTCATAATGAGTTTGATATATAATTTAGGGGAGTGGGATGCTATCTACATTTCAGTATGTGTTATGTCCATTTTGCTTGGAATTACACTATATGAAGTAAATAAAAAACTGAACAAAAATCAAGCCATATCTTTTTTAGTTACAATAGGGTCAATGTATTTACTAAAAGACTATATTGCAGCAAGAGCACAATTAATGACATTTATTATTTATGTAATTGTCATATATTTAATGGAAAAATTCTTAGAAAATCCTAAAAAAATTTACTATGGCATTGGCATTATTCTGGCATCTATTTTGATTGCTAATTTGCATGTAGCAGTTTGGCCTTTTATATTTGTTTTAAGTTTACCTTATATAGCAGAATATGTGATATGCCATATTTCCGATATACTAATTTATCAAAAGATTGGAATATGGTATAAAAAACTTTTACGACAATTCCATAAAAAAGACGAAAAAAAAGTAGAAAAAATCAACCAATCTTTAGAAAAAATCTATATTGCAAATGAGAAAAGAAAAAAAGCACGAGAAGCTGAAGAACCTTATAAAATTAGAATGCAACGAAATAAAAATGTTAAATGGCTTATATTAGTCATGATAATTTGTGCATTTACAGGATTATTGACACCACTTGACAATGATACACCTTACACCTATTTATATTATACAATGGAAGGGAATACGGTAAATAACATAAATGAACACCTACCATTAACACTTATTCAAAACATACCAATTATGTGTACAATTATTATTGTACTTTCACTTTTAATATTTACAAAAGTAAAAATAAGATTATCAGATTTATTTATGATAAGTGGGTTAACCTATTTAATGTTTTCCTCTAGGAGACAATCTACCATGTTTATTTTAATAGGTTCCATTATATTAAATAGAATGATTACAGAAGCAATCCAAATATATGGAGGTGTAAAATTAAAAAAATTATATTATCAATTCATTGGGACCTTAAGTGTAATTGCTGGTTGTGGCATTATCCTATTAAGCATAAATTATATAGACAAAAAGAAAGATGATGTATATGTAAGTACATCTACTTACCCTGTAGAAGCAGCTGATTGGATTTTAGAAAATTTAGATGTAGATAATATCAGGCTGTTTAATGAATATAATTATGGTAGTTATTTATTATATCGAGGAATTCCGGTATTTATCGATTCAAGAGCAGATTTATACTCACCAGAATTCAATGGGGAAGAGGACATATTTATGGACTTTATTAACACATCCAATATTGGAAGATATTATGGTACAACATTTGAAAAATATGATATTACACATGTGATTTTATATAAAAATTCCAAAATCAGTATGTTAATTGATGAAACAGAACCAGAAAATTACGATAAAATATACGCAGATAAGAATTTTGTTATTTACGAAGTTGTTAAATAGTGGAAAAGAGGACGGTTTAGAAACATGAATACAAGAGCAATCGGAATATTTGATTCAGGAATTGGTGGATTAACAGTTTTAAAAGAACTAGAAGAACGATTACCTGAAGAAAACTTTATATATTTAGGAGACACTTTGAATTTTCCATATGGAGACAAAACAAAAGAGGAAATTATTTCATTTTCCAAAAAAAATATGGAATATTTAATAAGCCAAAATGTCAAAATGGTGGTAATAGCCTGTGGGACAGCAACCAGTCAAGCGTTAGATGTTATGAAAGAAATTTTTGACATTCCAATTATTGGAATAATAGAACCAACTGTAGATTATGTAGAAACACTAGGATTACAAAAAATAGGAGTTATTGCAACAACAGGAACAATAAAAAGTGGTGCCTGGGAAAAAAGTTTAAAACAAAAAATACCTTATATGGAAGTAATAAACAAAGCTTGTCCTGTACTTGCCACAATAGCAGAAGAAGGAAAGGCAAAATCAAAAGAAAGTTTAGAGGCAATTCATGAGTACATGAAGATTTTTAAAGAAAATCAAGTAAATACTTTAATCTTAGGATGTACCCATTATCCCATTTATGATGAAATTATCCAAAACGAATTTTCCAATAAGGTTACACTAATCAATACAGGCATTGCTGTAGCACAAAAAGTAAAAAAATATTTAGCACAAAATCAGATGCAAAATCAAGGAGCAAAAAAACAAGCTAAAATAGTAATTACCAAAGAAGAAATAGATTTTGACAAAAAAGCAGAAAATATATTAAAATGTACCAAAAAGCTTGACATCACTAATTTTTATTAATATAATACCAATATTAAATAAATTACGTAAAAAGGAGCTATAAATGTCAGACCCTGAGATAAATAAATTTGACAAAAACTACAATCAAATGTCAGATGAAAACTTACTCCAAGAAGTAACTAAAAACCAAAACAAAACAGCACTTGATTGTCTAATTGAAAGATATAAAGATATAGTAAGCATAAAAGCAAATAAATTTTTTATGGTAGGTTCTGAAAAAGAAGATATGTTACAAGAAGGTTACATAGGGTTATATAAAGCAGTAAAATCATTTGACGGCCAAAAACAAAACTCATTTAAAACCTTTGCAGGGCTATGTATAGAAAGGCAGATGATAACAGCCGTAAAAAACTCCAATAGGCAAAAACATATTCCATTAAATTCATCTCTATCATTAAATGCCAAAGCTTATGAAGAAAATGACGAAACCCAAGTAATCGATATACTAGATACCAGAAAAACAGGAGAAGACCCGCTAGATATCATAACCCAAAAAGAATATTTCACGGTAATCGAAAAAGCAATTAATGACAGTCTAAGTGATTTTGAAAAAAAAGTACTAACACACTACAAAAACGGAGAGAGCTATGCAGAAATAGCAATAAAACTAGATAGTAAAGTAAAATCAGTAGATACCGCTATTCAAAGAATTAGAAAAAAAGCACTCAAAATAAAACAAAAAATAGAAGGAGACAGCGAAGGTTAAATCCTCCGCTGATTTTCAAAAGAAAAGTTTCTTTTTTTAGTTTAAATGGCCGAAATTTTCATTAGAAATTGTAAGATAGGAGAAAGGAAAAGTATAAAAATGAAAGAAGAATTCATAAAATTATTGAAAAGTACTAACAGAGAAAATATAGAACAATTAATAGAATTTCTGCAAAAAACAGATTTCTTTGAAGCACCAGCAAGCACGCGTTTTCATGGAAGTAGAGAACATGGTTTATTAGAGCATAGTTTAAAGGTATATGAGATATTAAAAGAAAAAGTAAAAACAGCATGTATCGAAATAAAAACACCACCAGAATCTATCATTTTAATTGCACTATTACATGACATATGTAAAGCCAATTACTATAAAATAGACTATCGAAATGCCAAAAATGCACTAGGGGTATGGGAAAAAGTACCATACTATACAGTAGAAGACACCATTCCTTATGGACATGGAGAAAAATCTGTTATGATGCTTACAGAATATATAAGACTAACGCCAGAAGAAAAATATGCCATTCGCTGGCATATGGGCTATACAGAACCAAAAGAACAATACAGCACAATTGGTTTAGCTTTTACCAAATATCCTATTGCATTACTTACACATGAGGCAGATTTAGAGGCAACTTATTTTTTTGATACCTAATTTTTTCTATAAAAATAATTTATGGTAAAAAGGTCGTATCTTTTTCAAAAAGAAACGAGCTCTTTGTAAAATAATATGTAGGAGATGAACCAAATGAATAAAACAGAACCACGTACCCTTCCAGGATTTATGGAGTTATTGCCACAAGAACAAATATTAATGAATCAAATGAAAGATACGATTCGAAAAAATTACGAAAAATTTGGATTTTTACCATTAGATACACCAATTATAGAAGATTCTAAAGTTCTTTTAGCAAAAGCTGGAGGAGAAACGGAAAAACAAATTTATCGCTTTAACAAGGGAGACAATGATTTAAGTTTAAGATTTGACTTAACTGTCCCATTAGCCAAATATGTTGCTAAAAATTATGGGGAATTAGCATTTCCTTTTAGAAGATATCAGATAGGGAAAGTATATCGCGGAGAAAGACAACAAAAAGGCAGATTTCGTGAATTTTATCAATGTGATATAGACATAATTGGGGATGGAACTTTAAGTATCATAAATGATGCAGAACTTCCCAATGTTATATATAACACATTTAAAGAATTAGGGTTTGGAAAATTTACAATTTGCATTAATAACAGAAAAATTTTAAATGGTTTTTTCGAGTATCTAGCGTTAGAGGACTTATCGGCAGATATTTTAAGAATTATTGATAAAATAGAAAAAATTGGAAAAGAAAATGTAATAAAAGAGCTACAAGATTTAAAAATAGATTTAGAAAAAATTAATCAAATTATATCTTTTCTGGAAATTAAAGGCTCAACAGATGAAAAATTACAAGCATTAAAAGATTTAAAAATTTCAAATGAAAAGTTTGAAAAAGGATTACAAGAATTAGAGGATGTTGTAAAATATATAAGATTATTCGAAGTTCCAGAAGAAAATTTCAAAATTGATTTAACCATAGCCAGAGGATTAGATTATTATACTGGCACAGTATATGAAACATTTTTAGATGACTATAAATCATTGGGCAGTATATGTTCAGGTGGAAGATATGAAAATTTGGCAGAATACTACACAGACAAAAAACTTCCAGGAGTAGGCATATCGATAGGCTTAACTAGATTATTCTATCAATTAAATGAAATGAAACTAATTCAAACAGAAAAAAAATCAATTGCAGACATATTAATCATTTCTATGACAGAAGATTTTGAATATGTTGCTAAAATTGCAAATAAGTTTAGAAACGAAGGGAAAAAAGTACAAATTTATTTTGAAGACAAAAAGGTAAAAGCTCAGTTTAAATATGCAGATAAACTTCAAATTCCATATACAGTTATCATAGGAGAGGATGAAGTGAAGGCAAAAACCTATACAATTAAAAATATGAAAACAGGTGAGCAAGAAATGGTTTGATTTTTCTTTAAAAACGGTTCTTTTTTGAAAAATTTTATTTTACTTAAATTTTTCAAGAAAGAATCGATTTTAGAAATTTGTAGGGATGAAAAGGCTTATGATAGGTAATTTTGTAATTCGAATAAAAAAGTTGGAAAAATCTAAAAAAATTAAAAATAAGTATTGACAAATAAATAAATAAATAATATAATACAAAATGTCGCAAGAAAATAAACCAGTTAAATGCAGATGTGGCGGAACTGGTAGACGCACAGGACTTAAAATCCTGCGGTTGAATAAACCGTGCCGGTTCGATTCCGGCCATCTGCACCAATGACGTTTCTGTTCGAACTAATAGAACAGAATTGAT
>CALXRJ010000079.1 GCA_944390615.1 uncultured Clostridia bacterium
CATCATGTCATATGTTTTTGCCAAAAATCAATCGCCAAATTTATCCATCCTTCCGCAGAAGTTCCAATCCCCAAACCAAATCCATGCCCTAAATTAGGATATTCATGGAATTCCACATCAACGCCAACCCTTCTTAAATTCTCGGCTCTTCTTTCCATGGTAGCAGGGTTTGCAATACCATCATTTTCTCCAACTACGATAAAGGTTGGTGGGTCACTTTCCGAATAATCGGTATGACCAGTATATGCCATAACAATCGTTCCAGGTTTTGCAAGGTTATCTCCTCCAAATGCTTCCACTCCATAGGTTCCGATATAGGCTACCATTCTAGCTCCTGCTTAACTTCCCCATAAAGAATAATTCTGAGTCGAAACACCTAATTCTTCGGCATTTTGGAATATATAGGATATCGCTCTTGCTAAATCTTCTACCGCTTCTTGTGAATTGGTTCTATACTGAATCACAAAAGCATTATAACCTTGTTTACTTAGTTCTAAAGCGTGTGGATAAGCTTCGTGTATAGAGCCTACATAGCTAAAGCCACCTCCTGCACATATAATGGCAAAAGGAGCATTTGGCTTTCCTCGAAAATAGAATAATCCCGTATCTTCTTTAGAAGAATCTTGCTTTTTTTCTTCCTCTGAATAAATATCATAAAATATGGTTTCTCCACTCTCTACTTGTTCTAACATATATTGGATAACTTCTATGGTTGTTTCTGTGTTGATATGACTATGATAGGGAAGCAAAGAATTGATATTGCTTATTTTTAGCCCTTCATAAAAAGTATAACTATTAATCGGAAAAATATACTCTCCAAAACCTGTAAATGCTGGATTGTTGATTACTTCTCCCACCGTTGTATTTTCATTGATATTGCTCTTATTGTTACTATTTTGAGTATCTTTCACTTTTTGAGCTTCTTGTAGATTACTTTCTACCTGAGATTTATTTCTATTATAAAAAAACATCATAATAACTCCTATTATAATCACGATCATCATGATTAAAAAAATATATTTTTTCACGTTTTGCTCCTTAGCTACTTAAATTTTTTTGGTTAACTGCTAAATTGGTTGGTTAACCAAGTGTCAAAAAATCCTGTCCAATTACTGTTACTGCTTCCCACACCAAATCCATGTGGTGCTCCCTCAAATACATGAGCTTCTACTTGTGTTCCGGCTTCTTCTAAGGCATCTACACAAGCATTCATTTGGCTGTAAAATGGGTCTTGTGTACCATAAGCAAAAAAGGCTGGTGGTAAATTAGAAGTTCTAAATAACTCTACATCTGTTGAGGCATTGGCAAGTCTTCCATAAAAAGAGTAAATAAAGCCAACTGCTTTTACATCTGCTGGTACTTTATCTAGGTCATCTGGTACATAGGTATTATCTAAACTGGTTCCATCGGTTAAACCGTCAAAATGTAAAATTTCTTCTCCACATAAGATGCCTCCTGCTGAAAATCCTATGATGGCAATATTGTTTTCCTCTATGCCATATTCTTGACTATGATTTCTTACATATCTTACGGCTCTTGCTAAATCCAATGCTCCTTCTTGCATGGTGTAAGGTCTTACGCGATAGTGAACTACAAATGACTTATATCCTAACTTGCTTAATGCTTCTGCAACTTCACTTCCTTCTGGTCTTTCTGCTCTATATTGGAAGGCTCCTCCTGGATTGATTAAAACGGCTCCTTTTGTTTCTATACCATCTGGCATTGGGTATTCTGTCATATATGGCATAAAATCTGGGTCGTCAAAATAGTTGCCATTGTTTTGGGTATAATTGGTTGTAGTTGGTATATTTCCTTCCTGCCATAAGTTGATATTGGTTTGTTCTCCAGTTTGGTTGATTTCTAAATCTTCTGCCTCATAGTAGTCGTTTACATTTACAGAACTGGTTGGGGAATTGGTTGTTTCTTGCCTCTCTTCTTCTGCTATTGTGATTGAGTTTCTATGTCTAATAGAAAAAAAGATAAAAGCTATGATGATAATTAGTATTATTATTACTAGAATAATTGTTGTTTTTTTCACTTTATTTTTCTTCCTTTCCTAACCAGTTTTTTAGCTTTTCTTCCTCAATAATTGCTCCATGGATGGCAAGTCCTTCTTCTACTTTACTATTGGGGCATAGTTTTTGAATGTCTTCGATGCTTCTTCCTAGTCCACTTCCTTCATGGGAACAAAATGGTTTGATGGTTTTTCCAGTAAGGTTTATTCTTTCTAGTAAGGTGAACATTGCCATTGGCATGGTTCCCCAGTAGTTGGGATAGCCTAGGTAGATGGTGTCATAATTTTGTAAGTCAGTTGGTAGTTCTTTTAGTTCTGGTCTTACGTCTAGTCTTTGGTCTCTTTTGGCTTCATCGATACATTCTGAATAGTCATTGGAGTAAGGGTGGGTTGGTTCTATTTTAAAGGTTGGGCTTTTGGTGAGTTCTGCGATTTTTTGGGCGATGGTTTCGGTGTTTCCGGTTTTTAGGTTTTTGATTTCTCCATTTACGTAGTTGTTTCCTGCTCTGGAGTAGTATATTATGATTGCGTTCATTTTTTGATTTCCTCCTTGTGTTTTTTTCTTTCTGGTTGCATTATAGCAGGTTTTTAGTGGGGTGGGAAGTTCAAAAAAGTTGTTGCTGTTTTAACTAAAAGTTTATGGGTAGTAAAAAAAGATATATAAAAATATCGTTTTTTGACATTTCTATATATCTTCTTTCGTTTATTTTATATCCACAAAAATTTACACCCTGTATATTTTTAAATATCTTTGTTTTAGAATTTAATGTCAATTTCAAATTAGTTTTTATAAAATTTGTAATATTCTTTAAATAATATTGTAAGCATATATTCTATATATTTTTCTATTTTATAACAATTAATTCATTATTGTCTTTTATCATTTTTCCATCTCCAAATCATAAACTTTTAAAGAGAGAACTTCATTTGAAAAGTTCTCTCTTTTGTAGTTTGTAACAGTAGACAGCGTTACTTTTTAAGCTCGAGCCAACCAACGCTACCATAGTTCGCGTTATCAGGATAGTTAATATGATTAACACTAGCCAACGGAAGTCCTCCACCAGTATTGAAGTAATAAGCACCAAGCTCCGAATAACCGGAATCCGAATCCGAGTTCTTTACAATTTTGTAAGTATTTCCTACAAAACCATATAATCCTCCAAACTTTCTTTCACCAGTTCTTTCAAAATCATATTTGGCATTTTTCGAATCCGCGTAGTGTCCAATTTCCTCTGAATGCTCCGCCAATTGTTCTAAAGTAGCAATATCGTCCTTCAACCACCTTAATAACAGTAAGAAATAAGTAGTTTTAGAACTCTTACCACTTTCATTTGCCGGCGAATATTGTCTCAGCTTTTTGTCCCATTCAAGGCAACTAAGTCCTACTAATGGTTTTTTACCTTTAACAAACTGCAATCCCTCTTTTCCATCAGCTGACGGTTCAAAAACAGGTATCCAACAATATCCTTCTTTGGGCTTATTTGCCAATGCTTTCAAAACATCTGCTCTAAATTTTTTCTGCTTGTTAGTAGAAAACTCCCTTATTCTTTCTGTCTTGGAATCATATAATAAATCTTCTTCTGTTAAATCTTCCATGTAAAGATGCATAAATTCATCTCTTCCATTCTTAATTTTACAGTACCAGTATGGTACATCATCTTTTTGATATACCTCACTTCCTCCTACAAGAACTTTTGGTTTGGGTATTTCCACCTTCATAGTTTCCTTTTTGACAAGAACTTTTGGTTTGGATATTTCCACCTTCATAGTTTCCTTTTTGGCTTGACATGTACATTCTTCTGAATATACAATACCAATCATACCATCCTCTGTTACTTTTACCCTCCGATATTGAGCATTTTCGGGTAATTTGACATACAAAACCTTTTCTTTCACAATGATATTCTCCTTTCAATTCGTCTTGTGAAAAAGTTCTACTTCGAGTTTATAACTCTACATAATTATTATAGCATATATTGTCTTAAAATGCTAGAACTCTAAAAAATATTGACAACATTTTTTGCATTGCAATACAACGCACATTCTTATTTTTTCTTTAATTCTTCTTTAAGATATTCATACACATAACTTGAAGACTCATAATATAAATGTGTTTCAAAATTATTTAATTGCTCAAATGTTTTTGAATTATACACAATGTCCATAGCTTCTTCCATCGTTATATGATTATCTTCCATTAGGTATTGAATTAAATCTTGTGTTATACATTCTACTAAATAATTTAATTTTTCTAATAC
>CALXRJ010000080.1 GCA_944390615.1 uncultured Clostridia bacterium
GAGCTTTAGAATATATGAAAATAGCTAGAGTAAATAACATTTCTGATACCATCCGAAAATTAAAAGACAAAGGAATTTGGATTGCTGGGACTGCGATTGATGCAGAACAATATTATTTTAATCAAAACCTAACAGGACCATTAGCAATTGTAATAGGAAATGAAGGAAAAGGAATGGGTGAATTAGTAAAGAAAAATTGCGATTTTTTAATCAAAATACCAATGAAAGGAAAAGTAGCATCACTGAATGCTTCTGTAGCAACTGGAATCATAGTATATGAAGCACTAAAACAGAGAGAAAAAAACAACGAATAAGGAAAAAAAAAAATAGTAAAAAAAAAAATAAAGATAGCAATTGTTATATTAGTAATTTTAATGATTGTAATAGTAGGAGCTAGTATTTTTTTATATATAACAACAGATTTCTTAAAATCAAGTGAAGTATTATTTCAAAAATATATAGCACAAAATTTTAGCAACATAACAGAAGTAATAGACATCTCAACAGAAGAACAAAATATTGATTTACTAAATAAAAGTGATTATACAGAAGCAACTCAAATGAGTTTAGGATATTTAGAAAGTGCTAATGATGAAGAAGAAATATATGATATCAAAGAACAAGGCATTATCAAAAATTCAGAAAACACATCTTACAGAAAGATTACAGCAAATTATGGAGAACAAGAATTACTTAATATAGATTTATTAGCACAAAATAACATGTTTGGACTTAGATTAGCAAATTTAGTACAACAATTTGTTAGTGTAGAAAATGCCAATATATCCTATTTTATATCAAGTATGGGCTATGAAGGACAATATTTTTCAGAGACCTTAAATAAAGTAGATATAGCTGGTTTATTAGTCTTTTCAGAAGAAGAAATAGAAACTTTAGCTACTACCTATAGCAATATTTTATTTGCAGATATCAGCTCAGATCACTATTCTGCTAATCGAAATGCTATGATAACCTTAAATAATGGACAAAGCGTAACTACTAATGCATATTCACTAACACTTACCAAAAATGAATTAGATAATATATGCAAAAGGCTAGTAACACAAGCAACCAGTGACCAAATCATCTTAAATAAATTAGAACAACTAGATACTAAAATACAAGAAATAGGAATTAACGAAGAAGCAGGAATCAGTTTAAAAGAAATGTATTTAACGAAATTACAAGAATTTTCGAATAACCTAAATTATGAAGGAATTGATACAAGACAGATTGTTTTCACCGTTTATCAAGCAGAAGGCGTAACCGTAAGAACCTCCATCAGAACCGAAGAAACTGAAATTAATTTAGATTTAGACAAAACGAATGGGACCACACTTAGCTTAAAAATAGAAAAATTAACAGCAGAAGGAACAGATACCAAAATTTATGCCTTAGGAAAAGGTACCACAGAAAATGAAACACAAAGAACGGTAACTTATACAGATGGAACGCAAAATTTAAATATCAGCATTAACACGGTACAACAACAAAGTCAAATTATAGCAACCATCCATTTTAATTATGCAAGTGATCAAATAGCTAGTATTAGCGGAGAGGCTACAACTGATATTATTTTAGGAACCAATGAAACCATACCAGTAAATTTTGATGAAACCAATAACATATTGTTAAATCAATATGACGGAACAAGGATCTTATCTATATTAGATAATCTAAAAAATAGAGCCATTACAAGTTTAGAAAACAGTCAATCTGTTATTAATACAAAATTATTAAATAATATTATTGTTATGATTGATGAAAGAGAACAAAGACTAGCAGAAGAAGAACAAAATAATCGAGAATTACAAAGACAAAGATTTAATAACCAATTTATCCTTTATGAAGGACAAGAAGTGGAATATGAATATATACAAAAATTATTACAAACAGCTAGTCGAAATATGTCTGATTATCAAGTAATTAGTGGAAACCAAATTCGATTACTGATAGAAGAAGGTACAGAAAATGAAGCAAAAGCAAATGAGATTGCTAATGCCATATCAGAGAGATATACTTATGATGTTGTCATTAATTATTCAGATGATAGATATGTAGAATCAATTGATATATATGTGCATCAGGAATAGTAGAAGTTACAATTTACAGCTGGAAAAAACCGCCTCCAACGGTTATTGTTATAAAATTTATTGCATTCCTCGGCTCCCGGCATACCTGAAGAGCATCTAAGCTTAAATAAAATGAGCCTCTCGCTACATCCTTCGCGCTTCCTCATTTCATTTAAGTATAAGATGCTCTATCAGGTATTCTGGTCACATTCGTCATTCCATAAATTTTATAACCATAACCGTTTGAGGCTTCTCTACAATATTAATACACTGTAAATAGTAACTATAATTCACATGATTTTAATTTTTTTGGGAAAAATGCTTGCATTTACATAAAAAGTGTGATAGAATACCTATCGTTAAAAAAACACATAGAGGGAGCCAATCAAAGGTGTGCCTTGTCAATCAGGTCTTTGTAGGCTTTGAACTTTATGGAAGAAATAACAAAAAGGAGGAAATAAAAATGTCAGTAGTTGCAATGAAACAATTACTTGAAGCAGGTGTTCATTTTGGACATCAAACAAGAAGATGGGATCCAAAAATGGCTGAATACATATTCCAAGCTAGAAATGGGATTCATATCATCGATTTACAAAAAACATCTAAAAAATTAGATGAAGCTTACGAATTTATAAGAAGTCAAGCAGAAGAAGGAAAAACAATTTTATTCGTAGGAACCAAAAAACAAGCACAAGAGTGCATCAAAGAAGCCGCAGAAAAATGTGGTATGTATTATGTAGACCAAAGATGGTTAGGAGGAATGTTAACAAACTTTAAAACCATCAAAAATAGGATCCAAAGACTAAAAGATTTAGAAAAAATGCAAGAAGATGGAACATTTGATGTTTTACCTAAAAAAGAAGTTATCTTATTAAAAAAAGAAATGGAAAAACTTGAAACAAACTTAGGTGGAATAAAAGAAATGGAAGATATGCCAGGTGTTATCTTCTTAGTAGATCCTAAAAAAGAATGTAATGCCATTAATGAAGCAAAAAAATTAAATATTCCAACAGTAGGAATTGTAGATACAAACTGTAATCCAGAAGTATTAGATTATCCAATTCCAGGAAATGATGATGCAATCAGAGCGGTTAAATTAATCACCGATGTTATGGCAAATGCAGTAATCGAAGGAAAACAAGGAGAAAGCTTTGAGCAAGCTGTAGCAGAAGAAGGAGAAGAAGTAACAGAAACAGTAGAAGAAAAAGCTCCAGAAACAATTGAAGAAGTTGTAGCTGAAGCAGAAGAAAAAATCGAAGAATAATAAAAAATTAAGAGTAGGGCTTAACTGCTCTACTCTCATTTTAAATAAAAAGAAAAGGGAGGAAATGATTATGGTATCAGCAGCAATGGTAAAAGAATTAAGAGAAAAAACTGGAGCAGGCATGATGGACTGCAAAAAAGTTTTAACAGAGGCAAATGGGGACATGGAAAAAGCAATAGAGCTTTTAAGAGAGAGAGGAATTGCAAAAGCTGCTAAAAAATCAGATAGAATCGCAGCAGAAGGCCTAGTTTTAGGATATGTAACAGAGGACAAAAAAGTAGGAGCAATTGTAGAAGTAAACTCTGAAACAGACTTTGTTGCACAAAATGCAGAATTTAAAAGTTTTGTAGAAACAGTTGCCAAACAAATTGCTTTAAAAAATCCAGCTGATGTAGAAAGTTTATTAGAAGAAGAATGGGTAGAAGAAGCAGGAAGAAAAGTTTCTGATATCTTAGTAGATAAAGTTGCTAAAATAGGAGAAAAACTAAGTATACGTAGATTTGTAAGATTTGAAACAACAGAAGGTTTAATTGAAAAATATATTCATGGAGATGGAAAAATAGCAGTATTAGTCAATATAAAAAATGGTGATAGCACATTAGCAAAAGACATTTGTATGCAAATAGCAGCAGCTAAGCCAGAATTTTTAAACAGAGAAGCTGTACCACAAGCAAGACTAGACAAAGAAATGGAAATCTTAAAAGCACAAGCTATGAATGAAGGAAAACCAGAAGCTATTGCAGAAAAAATTGTACAAGGAAGAATTGGAAAATTCTATAGTGAAATCTGTTTAGTAGAGCAACCATTTGTAAAAGATCCTGAGATGAAAGTCGAAGAGTTATTAAAATCAAAAGGTGCAGAAGTAGTAGAATTTGCAAGAATTGAAAAAGGTGAAGGAATCGAGAAAAAAGAAGAAAACTTCGCAGAAGAAGTTATGAAACAAATAAAATAATAAAAATATAAAATCATAACATTTTCCTCCAATAATAAACATATAATGAAAATATAAAATTATTATTGGAGGTATTTTTTTTGAAAAATATGTTTTTTGTCATTAATAAAGAAAAAGTTTATGCATATATCGTATCTATCTTAACGATTGTTACCCTATTTTTTTTATCACAAGTATTAAATTCTGATTTATCAACTGTAGAAGAAACAGGAACCAATATTGAGCAAAGCTTAAACACACAAAACAGTTTCGTATCCAATGAAAATATCTTTATGGAAAATAATTCAAATTAACAGGTATAAATTACAAAATAAAGGATATAATGAAAATAAAGAAATTCTAATTTACATTTTAGAAAGGGAGAGCAATGCCTTTTATTGGAATCATCGCCAAAGAGAATGATAGTAATTTCATAAAAAACGAAGTTATCAAAAATGCAAAGTCAAATAAATTTGAAATCATAAATATTAATAAAAAAAGCATAGAAAATATAAAAAACATTAAATTTGATATTTTAGTAATTCATCAAAATATTGAAAATTTATTAAAAAATTCAAAATACTTAGAAGATATCATAGTCAAAACATCCTATGTAATGATCAATTCAGATGTAAAAAACGACTTATCCCTATTTAAAAATATTGGAGCCAATATTATTACATATGGTTTTAATGCAAAAGCTACGATAACCATTTCAAGCATAAAAGAAGAAAATACCATGCTTTGCATCCAAAGAAGTATAAGAGGAATGAAAAATTACATCATTGAAGAACAAGAAATTGGCATAAAAATTGAAAAAAATAATGTAAATAAACTCTATAATGTGCTTGTTATATTTACAATTTTAGTAATTTATGGGGATTTTTTGAAAAAAATTTAGAAAAAATTAACTTTTTATGTAGACAAAATCTAAAAAGTGTTGTATAATAGGAAAA
>CALXRJ010000081.1 GCA_944390615.1 uncultured Clostridia bacterium
AGCTGCACCATCTAACTTAGCATTTGGAACCCAACTAAATATTAATGGAAAAACCTATGTAGTAGAAGATAGAGGAGGAGCCATTACGGGAAACAGAATTGATATATATGTAGGCTCTCATAGCGAAGCTTTAGCGTGGGGGGTTAAATATCTACCGGTTCAAATTGAAAATTAATAGAATAAAAATAGCTAAACTTGAAATGGTTTGGCTATTTTTTGCGTCGATATGAATACACGGTGAATCATAACTATTTAAAGTTACAATTCACGGCTGGAATAAGCCGCCTCAAACGGTTATTGTTATAAAATTTATTGCATTCCTCGGCTCCCGGCATACCTGAAGAGCATCTAACCTTAAATGAATCGAGCCTCTCGCTACATCCTTCGCGCTTCCTCATTTCATTTAAGTATAAGATGCTCTATCAGGTATTCTGGTCACATTCGTCATTCCATAAATTTTATAACAATAACCGTTTGAGGCTTCTCTGCAATATTAATACACTGTAAATAGTAACTATTTAAATGATTATTGCGATAAAATTTGTTTATTAAGGGTTTACAAAAAAGGCAAAATTTTATATAATAGAAATACTAAAAAGAGGAGAATAAAATCATGAAATTAATATCTTGGAATGTAAACGGAATAAGAGCCTGTTTAAAAAAAGGATTTGCAGAATTTTTTAAACAAGCAGATGCAGACATATTTTGCTTGCAAGAAACAAAAATGCAAGTCAGCAAAGCAGAAGAAACAGAAACAAAAGAAGAACAAATCTCTTGCATACCAGACAAAAAAGCAGAAAAAGAAATAAACGAAATTTTAAATTTGCCCATTTTTAATCAATATTATGATTATTGGAATAGTGCGGAAAAGAAAGGTTATTCAGGAACAGCCATTTTTACCAAACAAAAACCAATTTCAGTAAAATATGGAATTGGCATACCAGAACATGACAAAGAAGGAAGAGTCATAACATTGGAATTTGACAAATTTTATATGGTAGACATCTATACGCCAAATGCCAAAAGAGAATTAGAGAGATTAGACTATAGACAAGTTTGGGAAGATGAGATTAGAAATTATTTACAAGGATTAAAAAAACAAAAACCAGTTATCATGTGTGGAGATTTAAATGTAGCACACCAAGAAATCGATTTAAAAAATCCAAAAACCAATAGAGGAAATGCTGGATTTACGGATGAAGAAAGAAACAAAATGACAGAACTATTAAAGGCAGGTTTTATAGATACATTTCGATATTTATATCCAGAAAAAACAGATTGCTATAGTTGGTGGTCTTATATGGGAAAAGCCAGAGAAAAAAATGTTGGGTGGAGAATTGACTATTTTATTGTATCAGATGACATCAAAGACAAAATAAAACAAGCTGAAATATATACCAATATTTTAGGAAGTGACCATTGCCCAGTAGGATTAGAAATAGAAATTTAAGAGAGGACGAAGATTTATGAAAGAAGAATTAAAAGGTCATTGGAAAACATGGGTGTTTTTTTTAACACTTGGAACAATATTCATTATTCTATATAAAGCATTAGACAGTATTGGCTATTTGGGAGACTTTATAGGAAATTTTATTTCTGTTATTTCTCCGTTTTTAGTTGGATTATTGTTATCTTATTTATTGTATATTCCAGAAAGCAAAATAGAAAAACTATACAAAAGAGCAAGGGCAAGATTTTGTAGAAAACATGCCAGAAAATTAGCTATTCTTACTACCTATATAATAGCAATTTTAATATTATTCATTATTATCAATGTCATTTTGCCAGTTTTATTAGAAAGTGTAAATGAGCTAATTGTGAATTTACAGAGTTATTATGTCAAAGTAATTGACACATATAATAATTTACCAGAAGATTCTATTTTTAAAACAGAACAAGTTTATAATGCTTTAAAAGAGTTACAGAATTTTGATTTGCAACAATATCTAAGTATGGATCGTATAACAGGATATGTAAAAAGTGTAGTAGGAGTAGCCAAAGGAATTTTTGATGTATTTGTTGCTATTGTAGTATCTGTTTATATTTTAGCAGAAAGAAATGAAATTTTACAATTCTTTAAAAAACTCATTAGAGCTATTTTTAAAGAAAAAACTTATACCAGTATAGAACAATATTTTTACAAAGCAAATGGCATATTTTTTAAATTTATTTCCAGCCAATTAATTGATGCAATTATTGTTGGTGTTTTAGCAACCATTGTGATGAACATTTTACAAATAAAATATGCCTCTTTACTAGGATTTACAATTGGTTTATTTAATATGATACCTTATTTTGGAGCCATCATTGCAGTAGCGTTAGCTGCCATTATTACATTAATTACAGATGGTTTTTCAAAAGCATTACTTATGTTAATTATTGTTGTTATATTACAGCAAATAGATGCTAATATTATTAATCCAAAAATAATAGGAGATTCCTTAAAAATTAGTCCATTACTTGTTATTTTGGCAGTAACAGTGGGAGGAGCTTATTTTGGCGTAATTGGAATGTTTTTAGGAGTACCAGTTGCAGCTGTTTTGAAAATATTGGTAAATGCTTACATTGACAATAAACTTGCAGAGAGGTATACTAAATAGGGACAAGTTAAAAGAAAAAATATAAAATTAGGAAGTAGTTTGAAAAAAGCTTTATTTCATAACCATATGAGCCTTTAAGCAAAGCAAGAAAGGAATGGAATTTTTATGAAAAAAAACCAAGATGGAACAATTGTAATCAAATTTAGTATTGTTTGGTTTGTTATAGCTATCATCATAATAGCTTTAATGATATCGTTTTTCAAAAACTATATATTTGCTACCAATGAAGAGGAAAAAGAAGCTATAGTAGCTTTTGAACCAAATCAAAAGTCAGTAGATGTCATAGAAGTAATGTTAGAAAATACAAATTCCAATAAAAAAATGGTAAATGAACAAAGAGATGTTGCCTATACAACAGAATATGAAGATAATCCTAATTTACCAAAAGAAGAACAGCAAGTAAAACAAGAAGGAAAAATAGGAAAAGTTCAAGTAACGGCATTGCAAGAATACCAAAATGGAGAAATGATAAACGAAGAAATTATAGAAAGTAACACAATAGAAGAAGTAGTAACAGAAATTATTTATGTAGGAACATCAGAATTTTTAAGCAAATATAGTGTACATATTGATGATCAAATGTATTTATTAGAAGCAGAGGACTTAAAAAAGGAAGCATCTGATGAAGCAGAAACCATTTGTCAAATTCCAAGATATCTAAATGTAACCATAAAAGAAGCGGGGGAAGAGTGGATTAAAGTTACCTATCAAGGACAAGAAGGGTATTTAAAAACAACCCATATTACCTCAGAAGCAGTTACCCCTCTAATTACGGAAAAAAATAGAATAGCAACTTTAAAAAACAATTTAAATATAGATATGGATTTAAGTGTACCAAGTGGTTTAACATTAAGTGATTATAAAACAGTATTTGCTAACAATTTGAGTGATAAAAATAAAATATTTGAACAAAATGCAGAAAATTTTTATAAGGCAGAACAAAAATATAAAATCAATGGAATCTTTTTAGCAGCAATAGGTATTCATGAAAGTGCCTGGGGAACATCAACACTAGCAGCAGATAAAAATAACTTATTTGGCTATGCAGCCTATGATAGAGATCCCTATAATAGTGCTACAACCTTCACAGATTATGAAAATGCAATTAATACTGTAGCAGAGGCTTTATCTATAAAATATTTACATGTAGCAGGAACTACAATTGGAGAAGGTCTTACTGCAACAGGCATATATTTTAATGGAACTTCATTAAAATCAGTTAATGTAAGATATGCAAGTGATGAAAATTGGGCTGATAAAGTATTTACCTATATGCAATATTTATATAATAAATTATAAAATGGCAACTAAAAACAGAGCTTTTAGACAAAAAATAAGTATTGTCAAATAAGCTCTGTAATTACATTTAAGAGGGGTAGCCTATGAAAAAAAGAAGCAAAGAGAAAAAATGGATGGCAATATTAATAGCCATATTGGTAGTAGTAATATTAGTTTATGCATGGATAATAAGAAATCATTTAAAAATAAACCAATTTGCAGAAGCCAATATGGAAGTTTATCAAAATAATGAAGAACAAGTATTTCAAGTAGAAAGGATTGTTCTTTGTAGTAGTGCTAATGCGATAGATTTAAGTCAAGAACAAAATTTACAGAATTTAAGTATCTATCAATATACAGATATAGCAGTATATATTAACAATGGAGAAGAACTTTCTAATAAAAATACGGTAAAAGAACTTTATATCGATCAAATTAGTTTTGAGGGTACAGATACCCTTGGAAGTAAAAGTTTAAATTATAAAAATATTTTGAATTTCGGATTAAAACAAGAAATACTAGAAGAACAGAAAACAGATCATATAAATTTTAATATTATATATACCAATGAAGAAAATGAAACAGCCAATTATGAGAAACCCACTTTTTTTACAGATTGCTCTAATCCAATTACTTTACAATATTTAAATTATAATTTAGCAACAAATTACAAAATGGATGAAAATAAAAGTGTAGATTTTGATGGAAACATATTAGAAGATGCTGGCATTTTGGCAGAAGATTTGAACTGTAAGGTAAAGTTTAAAATTAATATTATCAATAATCAAGATGAAAAATATTCTTGTTGGATTAATTTTGAAATTCCTTTAGAAGATATTTATAAAGGAACAACCATGAAAGCGAAAACAACAAATGGAAATAAATATGTGTTTTTTAGAGAATCAATGGGGTAGATTTTGTAGTCTACTCTATTTTTGTCATAGAGAAGTAGGTTAATTTGTATGAAAAGATTTGTTAAATTATTTTTTGCATATTTTATGTATTTTATAATAAAATTTAAAGAATTTACAAATTATAAAATATAGGTGATAAAATGCAAGAAATTCATGATTATGTCAAAAACTTGAAAAGAAAAATCAAGGTCAATAAAAAAGAAGTTATATTTGTATGTATTGGGTGTAATGAAATATTAGGAGATAGCATAGGCCCATTAGTTGGGAGTTATTTAAAACGTAAAATAGGAGAAAAGAAAGTATTAGGAGACTTAAATAATAATATTTGTAGCCAAGAAGATTTAATGGATTATTATCCTAAAATTAAAAATAAATTTATCATTGCGATTGATTCAGCACTTGCTAGTAAAGAATTAGCAGGAGAAATTTTTATAAACAATCATCCATTGGTTATGGGATTAGGGGTTAATAAAAATAAAGGATTGATAGGAGATGTAAGCATCAAAGCTGGTATTTCTGATTTGGAAAATATAGATGAAAAATTTGTAAGGAATTTATCAGAAGTAATTGGAAAAGGAATTTATTTTTGGTATCAACTTAGCTAGGGAGCCATTGGGACCGGGTCTTTTGTCCCAATGGTTCTCAACAGCATTTATTTTCCAAAATCAACCTTTACATTTTCGCGAGCTTCACCTTCAGTTTTAAATAAATCACAAGGTGAGAAATGGAATAGACCAGCGATGATATTGGAAGGAAAAACTTCAAGTTTTGTATTGTATATGGTAACACTATCATTATAGAATTGTCTAGCAAAAGAAATTTTATTTTCTGTATTACTTAATTCTTCCGATAATTGTAAAAAGTTTTGATTAGCTTTTAAATCTGGATAATTTTCAGAAATTGCCATAATCGATTTTAAAGTGGAAGAAAGTTCGTTATCAAGTTTTGCTTTATCTCCGATTGTGTTAGCATTTACCCAAGAAGTGCGAAGTGCTGTCATTTTTTCTAAAGTTTCTTGTTCGTGGGCCATATAGCCTTTTACTGTTTCAACAAAGTTTGGAATTAAATCAAATCTTCTTTGTAGTTGAACATCAATTTGGCTCCAACTATTTTCAACATTCATTTTTGCTGTTACTAATCCATTATAAATAGAAATGATAAATACAATCAGTAAAACAACAATAATTAAAACAACCCATCCAAACATACTAAATAACCTCCTCTAAATATTTGCCTAAATCATATCATATAATGATATTTTTTTCAAGAGGGAGATATTTCTTTTCATTTCACTTATATTTTTTGCCGTTACAATTCACAGCTGAAAAATCCGTCTCCAACGGTTATTGTTATAAAATTTATTGCATTCCTCAGCTCCAGGCATACCTGAAGAGCATCTAAACTTAAATAAAACGAGCCTCTCGCTGCATCTTTCGCGCTTCCTCATTTCATTTAAGTTAAGATGCTCTATCAGGTATTCTGGTCACATTCGTCATTCCATAAATTTTATAACAATAACCGTTTGAGGCTTCTCTGTAATATGAATACACTGTAAATAGTAACTAAAATTTATCGAAAAAATAAAAAAATCTCAAATAAATGTTTACAAAACCCCAAAAAATGTAGTATAATAAATGATAACTTAAAAAAACGGAGCAAAAAAC
>CALXRJ010000082.1 GCA_944390615.1 uncultured Clostridia bacterium
AACCAATCGAAAATGAAAATGCAAAAGAATACATTGAAATTTTAGAAAGCAAGTCACAAAGACTTAAGAATTTAACATAAGACTTAATCGAGGCTTCTAAAGTTTCTACAGGTAATATAGCTCTCCAAATTGAAAAAATCAATCTTGTAGAATTAGTAAGGCAAGCAGCAGGAGAGTTTGAAGATCGATTCTTAAAAAAAGGTTTAAATACTATTTTAGACACGACAGAAAACGAGATTGATATCATGGCAGATAGTAAATATATGTATCGCATTATTGAAAATTTATTTAGCAATGTTGCCAAATATGCCTTGGAAAATTCCAGAGTGTATGTTGACTTAAAAAAAGTAGATAAAAAAGTAAAAGTGGAAATTAAAAACATTTCAAAAGACAAATTAAATATTTCTTCTGATGAATTAATGCAACGATTTGTAAGAGGCGATAAGTCCAGAACTACAGAAGGAAGCGGATTAGGTTTATCCATTGCTCAAAATTTAACCGAATTGCAACATGGTAAATTTAATTTGGTATTAGATGGCGATTTGTTTAAGGTAGAATTAGAATTTGAATTAGCTTAAAAAAACTTACGAGTATAAAAATTCCCTCCTATTATAAAGCAGAAGTTTTATAATGGGGGGATTTTTGGTTATGATTCCAGCCGTAAATTGTAACTTTATGGTTACTATTTACTTACAGCTAAAAAATCCGCCGCAAACAGTTATTGTTATAAAATTTATTGCATTCCTCGGCTCCCGGCATACCTGAAGAGCATCTTATTTAAAAATTTTTTTGAAAAGTATTGACAATAAAAATAAGAATGCATATAATAAAAGAGAAGGTTGAATAAGTATTCAACCGAAAATAAAAAAAGAAAGGAGAACCAATGTCTAAAAACGAATTTATATGTGATTGTAATGTTATTCACAAAGAAATAGTAGAAGATACTTTACAAAAAATGGCAGATGAGGATTTATTAAATAAATTAGCCGAATTTTTCAAAATATTAGGAGACACCACCAGAACCAAAATACTTTATGCATTAGATCAAAATGAGATGTGTGTGTGTGATATTGCAAATGTTCTAAATATGAGTAAATCATCTATATCACACCAATTAGGAACCTTAAGACGTTCTGGCATTGTAAAATGCAGAAAAGTAGGAAAAGAAGTTTTTTATATGATAGATGATGACCATGTCAAACAAGTCTTTGAAGTGGGAATAGAACATATTGAACATCGAAGATAAATTTTAAATAGGAGGAAAAGAAGATGAAATATCATTTTAAAATAAAAGGAATTGATTGTGCCAATTGTGCCAATGAACTAGAAAGAGCAATTCAAAAAGTAGAAGGAGTACAAACAGCCAGTATTAGTTTTATGGCTGAAAAATTAGTCCTAGAATGTGATGAAAGTAATTTGGAAGAAATTATGAAAAAAATTCAAAAAGTAATTAAAAAAGAAGAACCAGATTGCATCATTCAAAAAATTTAGTAGCAAAAGAGTAAAAAATAAAAGCAGAGAGGATGAATTTTATGAAAAAAAGAGCAATCCATATTGTTATTGCTTTTATCTTATACATAGCAGCAATAGCAATTGATTTTAACAATAGTTGGATAACAAATGGGCTTTATGTAATTAGTTATTTAATAGTAGGTTTTAGTATTTTAAAAAAGGCAGTAAGAAATATAACAAGAGGAAAAGTATTTGACGAAAACTTTCTTATGGCAGTGGCAACCATTGGAGCATTTTGCATAGGAGAATATCCAGAAGCAGTAGCAGTTATGCTTTTTTATCAAGTAGGAGAGTTATTCCAAAGTTATGCAGTAGATAAATCAAGAAAATCCATTACTAGCTTAATGGATATCAGGCCAGATTATGCCAATGTTATAAGAGAGGGAAAAGAAGAGAAAGTAGAGCCAGAGGAAGTCAAAATAGGAGAAATTATCCTCGTAAAACCAGGAGAAAAAGTCCCATTAGATGGAATAGTAGTAGATGGAAATGCCATGTTAGATACAAAAGCTTTAACAGGGGAATCAGTTCCCAGAAATGTAAAGACAGGAGAGGAAATTTTAAGTGGATCTATTAACCAAAATGGTGTTTTAAAAATAGAAGTAACCAAAGAATATGGAGAATCGACAGTCAGTAAAATTCTAGATTTAGTAGAAAATGCTAGTAGCAAAAAATCAAAATCAGAAAATTTTATTAGCAAATTTGCCAGATATTATACACCAATTGTTGTAATCATTGCTGTAATGATAGCCATTTTTCCACCACTTTTTTTAGAGGGAGCCACTTTTTCCGATTGGATTTATCGAGCATTATCCTTTTTAGTGGTATCTTGTCCTTGTGCCTTGGTTATTTCTATTCCACTTAGCTTTTTTGGTGGTATTGGGGGAGCTTCTAAAATAGGAATTTTAATAAAAGGAAGTAACTACTTAGAAGCCTTATCTAATACCGAAATAGCTGTATTTGATAAAACAGGGACTTTAACCAAAGGAGTATTTGAAGTACAAAAGGTAAATGCGATTGGAATTTCGGAAGAAAAACTACTAGAAATAGCAGCCTATGCGGAAAATTATTCTAGTCATCCAATTGCAAAATCTATCAAGCAGGCTTATAGCAAAGAGATTGATGAAAACAAAATACAAAAGATTGAAGAAATAGCAGGATTAGGAATTAGTGCCATGATAGATAATAAATCTGTTTTGGTCGGAAATGAAAAATTAATGGAACAAAATGCGATTCCTTTTGAGAAAAGTGAAGAAGTAGGAACTATTCTCTATGTAGCAATTAATAACCAATATGTAGGTTGGATTTTAATTGCAGATGAAATCAAAGAAGATGCCTTTAAAATGGTAGAACAGCTAACCAAAATGGGTATTCAAAAAATAGTTATGCTAACAGGAGATAAAAAAAGTGTAGGAGAAGCTGTAGCAAAAAAACTTGGCATAAAACAGGTATTTACAGAACTATTACCAGATGAAAAAGTTCAAAAAGTAGAAGCATTATTCAAACAAAAAAGTGAAAAAGGAAAACTTATTTTTGTAGGAGATGGTATTAATGATAGTCCAGTTTTAGCCATGGCAGATATTGGAATCGCCATGGGAGGTTTAGGCTCTGACAGTAGCATAGAAGCAGCAGATATTGTGATTATGACAGATGAACCTTCTAAAATAGTAAGTAGTATACAATTATCTAAAAAAACTATGCGAATTGTAAAAGAAAATATTGTATTTGCTATTTTTGTAAAAATCATGGTATTGATTTTAAGTGCGCTAGGAGTGTCTACTATGTGGGAAGCTGTTTTTGCAGATGTTGGTGTTTCTATTATTGCTATTATCAATGCTTTAAGAATCCTAGGAACCAAAAAGACCCGGTCCCTTTGGTTCCATTGGAGGTAAAAGTGGAAGAAAAACTAAAAAAATTATATGAAGAATGTATCGTAGAATTAAAAACGATAGGTATCGATATAAATGACCTATCTAAGTATGGAAAAATAGAAATTCACTTAGCAAAAAAGGAAGCAAAAAGATATGGTTGTTGTAAACAATCACAACCAGACAAAAAATATTATCATTACAGGAAAAACAAATATAGAAAAATAAAAGTATATGATAAATTTTATAAGCATGATATAGAAATATCAAAATGGGTAATGGAATTAGATGATACTATTATTAAAAATACAATTTTACACGAAATCATACATTGCATGCCAAACTGTAATGATCATGGAAAAATATTTAAAAACTATGCTAATTATATCAATAAAAACTTAGGCTATACGATACAAAGACTGGGTGATAAAAAAGAAGACTATAAAAAAAGTATGATAGATTATAAAGAAAATGATGTAAAATATCTATATAAAATAAAATGTACACAATGCGGATTAATTTACCTTAGGCAGAGATTGAAAAAGAATTTTATAAGAGATTATCGATGTGGAAAGTGTCAAGGAAAATTAGAGTTAATGGAAAAATAAGGAAACACATAATTTGCAAAAATTCGCTATTTGGTGTATAATAAAATGAAACTTATTTTATTTTAAGTATCTCAATATTCAAGTTTGAAGGGAGATGATCCATTAAGCAAAAAACAACTCTAGTCACTCGTAAACAAAAAATGGAGGATGTGTTTTATGAAGTTTAAGAAAAATCGGACCTTGTTAATCTTGCTGCTTGCAAAACGTCTTCTGTTTCTCAACCAGAGGAAATGACAACAGAAAAAGGAGGAAACATTATGGGTTGGGTTGTTGCAATTGTTGCAATCTTAGTAACAGTGCTTCTTTCATATTTGTACATCATGAAAATGAATCGTACAAAAAAACAATATAAAGCAAAAATGGAAGAAGCAAAGAAGAGAAAAGTAAACGAATTGGCTGAACAAAAAAATAAATTCGCTAATGAAATGAAGGAATTTGAATCTTCCAAAATGGAAGAAAAATACAAGCTCATTAGCGAATCAGAGACAAAACTAAAAAGGAAGGATGCTGAAATCAGTTCTTTGCAAGAACAAATGGAACAACTCAAACAGGAAAAAGAGTTGTTAAAAAAAGAGCTTACCAGGCAAAAAAATTATTTTGCCAGAATAAAAGCTTTGCATCCCCAGATTGAGTCTGAGGTTTCTCTGATGATTGAAGAGGAACTAAAAGCGGCAGCTTTAAAGGCGGATAAGCAAATTGCCCAATATATCGGTTTGCCGGCCAATAAAAACAATGTACAAGCATTTAAAACGGCGATTAATGCTTACAATCGGGCACAGCCAGAAGTTAGGCATTATATGAAAACAGACTTTTCAAAACTGAATAGTTTATATGAACAGTCTGTTCAGCTGGAAAGAGACTTTCAGCTAAAAGAACAAGAAAAAGGGGACCGTTTGCTTGCTGCACAGACATGTGAAGCCATTAAACGGGTTTGCAAACAAAATCCCGAGGGCAGTTATAAAAACTATGAGGCTTTAAAAAC
>CALXRJ010000083.1 GCA_944390615.1 uncultured Clostridia bacterium
TTTATATTTTTATATTCTTTTTTATCTAATTCAATATATATAATATTTTTTTCCTTTATTCCATTTTCTAAAAGCTCTTGAATAATAGACTTTAAAAAAAATGATTTTCCACATCTTCTTATTCCAGATATGACTTTAATTATATCATCTTTATAAAATCCACGAATTTTATTTAAATAATTTTCTCTTTTATATATTTTTTCCATATCATCACCATAATTATATTATTATATTTTTTAAAAAAAGTCAAGTTATCGACCAATTTTAATGAACTTTATATAAAAAATGGTCGATAAATCTTAAAATTATGCTTGCAAAATTATAATATTTATGTTAAAGTTAAGATAATAAATTTATGGAGGAACAGAAAAGAAAGATATGCAAGAGAAAGTTAAGAAATTGATTAAAAAATATGATTTAGAAAGTTCAAGCCAAATAAGATTTATTGATTTGGTTTCTGAGGTTGGAGAGTTAGGAAAAGAAATATTAAAAGGCAATGATTATGGAAAAAAAGAATATTGCAATACTGAAAATCTTGAATTAGAAATTGGGGATGTTTTCTTTTCTTTAATTTGTGTTGCAAATGAATTAAATATTGATTTAAGTCAAGCTTTAGATAAAGTTTTGAAAAAATATGAAGACAGGTTTTCTAAAAAAGGAAATATAAGCTCAGGGAAATAGAGTTGAATTTTATAAAAATTACCAACAGAACCATCTTTCAGACAAAATGGACTAAATAGATTTAGTTACGAAATAACAAATAAAAATGTTAGTATAGATATTGAAGATGTTTACAAAGGACATGAAAAATATTGGAACAGGAGTATTTAAAATAGAAAATGATAAATATAATGTAGTGCAAGGAAATGTAATAGAAATTCCACCAAATACAGAATTTGTCTTTGTAGGTAAAATGAAGTTAATTCTAATAATGAATCCAGCTTTTAATAAGGATAATGAAGTAGATGGAGCATATAATGATTTATATATGGATTGATAGTATTATATAAATTTATAGAAATCTTGGACATAAAAAATTTGAGAAAAAATATTTGACAAATATAAAAAAAATGCTATTATTTAATTACATTAAATAAAACATTCAAAGTTCTGCGAATGTCATTTGTGCTTGTATGTGTATCAAAACTACACATACTTTTTTTATATTAGAGATAGATATTTAATTTCTAGCCCTACAAATTACAATAAGTAAAGCGGATAATTAGTTGCTAATTACTCTCATTTATAATAATATGAGGAAAACTAAAACAATAATTTATGTAGGAACAGAAATGAAAAAATTATTTTCAAAACTACATTGTTGCTTTTTTTATTAAATGTGAGTATAATAAAAATAGGAAATGAAGAAATCACAAACGTGGTTTGCCAATTAGGAAAGGTAGGAACTAATAATGAAGGATATAATACCAAAAAAAGAACCAAACTTGTCAGAAAAAGTAAAGGCAGTTAAAGAAACTGGATCAGTTGTTAAAAGTGCAATAGAAAATAATTCTAAAGAAGCAAAAGAATTTTATGAAACATTAAAAAAAATTTTAGATACAAAATCTAATATATCAAACGACTTCCGCCAATATGCCGTAGCAGAAATGGAAGGATATAAAAAAGCATTGGATACTGCTACTTCAAATGAGGAAAGAAAAGAAATCTATAAAAATATGAAGATGTTACATGAAAATGTAATGAAAATAACCGAAGAATGTTTAAGTAATATTGACACTATCGAAAAAGATGCAAAAGAAGAAACAGAAAAAAATCGCCTATTGAATTGGAAAATACTTGTTGGTTTCGGAAGTTTTGCAGTAATAAGCATTGGAGCTCTGGTTTTTAATAAGGGAAACGGACATGATATAACAGATACTACCAAAAAATTAATTAGCAGAAAATAAGCAAAAAATAGAAGTTAATTACAATTTTAAAAGTCTTATCTTTTTAAACTTAACAAGCCCCCTTTTTCTTCAGGGGGCTAAAATTTTTTATCCTGCTAGCCTATATTGGCATCTTGCAGTGTTTTTTCAATTGTATCTATAACAAGATTTATAAAATCAATCGTAATATATTCTTCTTTTTCATAACTCCTATTTTGGTATTTTTTTATTGTATAGCAAATCCAATCTTCAATCATTTTTTTACTAATGTTATTAATTGGTATTTTTTCCCCTTTTTGTATATTTATTTTTGCCTCATCCCACCATGGTTCTTTGCTATTATGGTTTTCGAATTTTTCAATTGCTTTTTCATAATAAGCATAGGCAGAATGATAGTCATAGCCTTTTTTTAATAAATCTGGATATAATTTTTCTTGATAAATTTTGTCACAAAATATATCAGTTAGTACATGTACTAAATATCCCATTAAATAAGTATTTTCTATTTTAGGTAAATTTTCTTTGTAAAAATTTAGAATATTGGTTTGCCATTTTTCTAAATTTTCGTCTCTTAAATGTGCTTGCCATCTTTTTTCCTTGCTTGCAAATCCATAGGCATTTACAGCATCTGGAGCCATGGCTCCTACATAGAAATTTGGAGTATCGTATTTTTTATGTTTTTTGGCAAATTGGTAGCCTACTAGCTCATGGAATAATATACTTGGCATTTTTGGTCCTCCTTTTTGATATGGTTTAAAAAGCTTAAAATTTATTTTTTCGTTTTACATTCTTCCATTTTATTTCTTATTCCATCTTTTGTATTTTTAATTTTTTTCTTTATATGTTTATTATATAGTATTTTTTGGTAATTAACAAGTTTTTTGTTTAGTATTACATATTTTGGTAAATTATCAATATAAAAATTAAATGTTTTAAAGGATTAATTAAATTAATCTGAAAGATATAAAAATTGATTTATAAATTTTATTGACTAGTTAATCATTAAAGTTTTCTAAAAATAACATTTTTCCTTTTATTCCATATTCAATTTATTCGGCTATGACTTCATCAAAAAGTGGATCATCGAAAAATTCTTTTAAAGTGATGTTAAAGCCTTCGCAAATGTGTAGCATGGTGTCCATTCTTAAGTTTTTGGTATCATTTTTTAGAAAATCTGATATGGTTGGCAAAGATAATCCAGCAGCTTTCGATAAATCAAAAAGTTTCATATTGTTTTGCTTTAATAGTTGTTTTATTCTTTTCCTGGTTGCGTCTGAAAGTTGCATAATTCCACCTCTTTTCTAAAAATAATAGAAAAATTATATCAAAGTGGAATGAAATTTTAGTAAGGAATACCTTAATATAAAATAAAAAATTAAGAAATTCCTTAATAAAAGTATTGCATTTTTTGAATAAGTATGATACATTGTTAAGGAATCCCTTAGTAAAATGACTGTATTGTTAGATAAATAGGGCTTTAAAAAATTTTTATAGTGTGATTATTTCTTTTGAGATAGGTTCTGCAATTTTTGGATAAGGCTTTTTCTCATCTGTTCGATATAGTAAATAGTCAACACTTGTTTGATAAAAATCGGCTAATGCAGATAATAATTCTAAAGGTATATTTCTTTTGTTTAGCTCATAATACGAATAGGCAACTTGGGAAATATTTAGGAATTTACTGATCTGTTTTTGAGTAAAGTCATTATCTTCTCTAAGCGTTTTTATACGGGTTTTCATATTTTTTTAGTTCCTTTCTTATAAAAATAATAAAAGTTGTATAAACTATAAGAAAAACTAAAAAAATTATAAAATAAAACAATATGTTATCTTGTTTTTTAAAACATATTGTTATATAATCATTTTATAACAAGAGAAAAGAAGTGAATTTTTTTATGGAATTTTTAAAGAAAAAATCTGGAATTACTTTGATTGCTTTGATAGTTACCATCATTGTTTTGTTAATTTTAGCAGGCATTTCGATGAGTATGATAGCAGGAAACAATGGAATTACCAATCAAGCAACAGAAGCCAGGGATCAAACCATCATCGCACAAGAAAGAGAACAAGTAGAATTAGCTTATATGTCTGCACTTACAAACAATCTAGGTGATAGTGTCACGGCAAATGATTTACAAGGAGAATTAGATATCTCGGTAGGAAACAATAAAACACAAGTAACGTCTGGGTCTGGTAGTATTTTGAATGTACACTTTTTTGATACACGCCATAATTATGAAGTTCAAGATGGAGAAGTGGTATTTACAAGTGAAGGTGAGGCAACGGTAGAACCCACAAGTATTTATGCCAAATTGTATACTTATAGTGATGGTAGTGGAGATGTGTTAGTATTAGCAAGTTATGATGGTTATGAAGAAAGTGCAAGTAATCTTAGTTTAAAAGAAGATTATGGAGATGTTAGTATGAATAAGTATTCATTATCATATCCTCCAGAATGGACAGATGCCGAAAATAACATAATAGCGGTAAAAATTGTAGATAAGATAGTACCAACAACAACATCTTATTATTTTTATTATTGTAATATAGAAAATATAAACCTAGAAAATTTAGATACTTCACAAGTAACAGATATGAGTGGTATGTTTTCTTACTGCAGTTCATTAACTAATCTCGACTTAAGTAGTTTTAGTACCAGCCAAGTAACAGATATGAGTAGTATGTTTTCGGGCTGCGACTTATTAATCGATCTCAACTTAAGTAGTTTTGATACTAGACAAGTAACAGACATGAGTTTTATGTTTGCCTACAGTGATTCATTAACCAATCTCAACTTAAGTAGTTTTAATACCAGCCAAGTAACAGACATGAGTTCTATGTTTGCGGGTTGCAATTCATTAACTAATCTTAACTTAAGTAGTTTTAATACCAGCCAAGTAACAAATATGAGTGATATGTTTTTGCACTGTAGCTTATTAACCGAAATTCCGGAAGGATTATTAGAGAATAGTCAAAGAGTAACTAGTTTTTATAGAACTTTTGCAGGATGTGAGAATTTAACAGGAGAAGCACCCGAACTTTGGAAAAGAGTAACAGAGGATACAATCGACTATATAGGAATTCCAGACGGAGCAGGATGTTTTTCGTACTGCAGTAAATTAATAAATTATCAAGATATACCAGAATATTGGCGTAATGATCCAACACCAGTGCCAGATTAAAAAAGTAAAATCCAGTTTGAAAATTTTTGAAATGTATAAGAGAAAAATCCATATTTTAGGATTTTTTCTCTTTTTTGTATATTCAAAAAAAGGATATGTAACAAAAACAAATCCTTTTTTCAATGTTTGAAATACGAAAGCATCTATACCCAAAATATCATTTCACACAAATAAAATCCTTAAGGTTCTCATACTTACTCTCCCCTATCCCACTTACATTTTTAATTTCTTCAATACTTCCAAACTTTCCATTTTGCTCTCTATATTCTATGATTTTGGTAGCAAGAGAAGATCCAATTCCTGGCAAAGTTTCTAATTCTGTTTGACTTGCTTTATTAATATTAATCATTCCACTGGAACTGCTCGTACCATTTGTCGTATCTTCTATAATATTTTCTCCATTATTTTCTATTAAAATATCTTCTTCTGTCACTTCTTCATCAGATATATTTGGTATTTTTAATTTGATGCCATCATCTAAAATATAAGCAAGATTAACATCTGTAATATCCGCATTTTCCGTTAAGCCTCCTGCCGCTTCTATCGCATCTTCTATTCTGCTTCCTTCTTTTAATCTTACTATTCCAGGATTTTTAACTGCTCCTGTTACATGAATAATAATCATATCTTCTTCTGTGGCTTCTAAATTTTGAGAAGTACTATTTTGGCTATTAGCACTATTACTAGCCATTAAAATATCTGCTTCTAAATTTGTTTCCTCCTTGCTTCCCATTCCATAATAAATATAATAGATGATTCCAATAGCAACAAGGATGCCTACTATTCCTAAAATTCTTTTTTGTTTGGTTGTTAAATTATCTAACATTTTCTACCTCCTATTTTTTGATTTATTTTTTTAGAAATTTCATAAAATTCTTGCAAAATTTTGTTATATATTGTATAGTTTAAGTTATAAAATTTGAAAGGATTGTTAACAAAAAAATGAACAGAAGATTATTCGAAAAAAAATTATGGATTTTATTATTTACTTTTTTGATTTTAATTTTTACAGGGGTTACCCCTTTTTCTTATGCAGAGAATAACCAAGAGGAAGATTTAAATTTGTATTCAGAAGCTGCTGTACTGATTGATGCTAAAACAGGTGCTATTTTATATGGTAAAGATGCTGATAAAAAAATGTATCCTGCTAGTACGACAAAAATTCTAACTGCCATTCTTGCTTTAGAAAACTGTAATTTAAATGATATGGTAACTGTATCTGCCTCAGCTGTAGCTGCTATTCCACCAGGATATTCTAGTGCTTATCTTTCAGAAGGTGAGCAAATGAGTGTAAATGATTTATTAGCTGTTTTTTTAGTTCACTCAGCAAATGATGCTGGCTATGTTTTGGCAGAATATATTTCTGGTTCTATCCAACAATTTGCTGATCTTATGAATGAAAAAGCTATGGAAATTGGTTGCCAATCTACTCATTTTACAAATCCAAGTGGTATTCATGATGAAAATCATTATACAACAGCTTATGATTTAAGTTTAATAGCAAAATATTGTATGGAAAATTCTACTTTTAGAAATTATGTTTCTTCTAGGTCTTGCACAGTTGGTCCTACCAATAAATCTGATGCAAGAACTTATACCAATACAAATGATTTAATAAACCCTTCTTCTAAATATTATTTAGAAAATTGTATTGGTATAAAAACAGGTTACACCTCTGAAGCTAGAAATTGTCTAATTTCGGCTTATTCTAAAGATGATTTGGAACTAATTTGTGTTGTACTTGGAGCTGACCAAACAGAAACTGGTGATAGTGCAAGATATGTGGATTCTATTTCTTTATTTGATTATGGGATTTCCCATTTTTCTGTTAGGACTTTTGCCCAAAAAGATGATGTGGTTCAAACAATTGAAATTGCAAATGGTACCAAAGATACTAGAAATTTGGATTTAATTGTTGAAGATTCGTTATCTGGTTTATTGTATAATAATACAGAAATCCCTAGTCCCACCATTCTTTTAAAGGAAAATCTTTCTGCTCCAATTGCGAAAAACTCAATTGTTGGAACTGTAACTTATCAAATTGATGATGTCTCTTACACAGAAAATTTACTTGCTTCTCATGATGTGGTGGAAGATCATTTTTTAATACTGATTTTTAAAGTTATACTAGGAATTGTTCTATTTTTACTTTTGATGTTATTTTTATCTTCAAGAATTAAGAAAAAAATGAAAAGAAAACGTAAATACTATAGAAAATATTAAGAGAGCGAATTTTTCCTCTCTTTTTTTGAAAAAAGGAGCTTTTAAAAGGGATTTCTCCCTTCTTTTGCCCCATTTTTCGAATTATTCATAATCTCGTCCAATGATAACTGTAATATCTACTGTACTAGAAGTAGATAAACTACTGGAAATATTTCCAACACCTAATACTTCTTTTATATCATCTAATATCGTACTTTGCACAGCTGTTTTATTTACAATAGTTGTTTTGGCAGTAGTAGTGGTGGTTCCTGTTTTGTAAACATTATATCCTTCTGCTTTTAATTCTTTTGTTACTTTGGTTAAAAGTGTGCTGTCTCCACTTCCATTTAATACTTCTATTTTTATACTAGAGTTGTTTATAGTAGAACTACTATTGGTATTACTAGTGGTGGCATTAGATGTACTGTTTGTAGTATTGGTTGCTCCTTCTGTGTTGCTTTCATTTTGTATGCTAAATAGCTCTTCTATTAGTTCTTCTGTTTCGTCTTCGTCATGTACAAAAAATGATAGTCGATTGTAAGTAGCTGTTGTTCCTGGAAGGGCTTCTGCTTGTATATTTTGGGTATCAAAGTCTACTAGGTATGGAATATAGTCTTTTATCATGGTCCAATTTGTAATGTTGGTTTCTACATTGTCTTTAAAAATATCTATAAAACTGCCTATTCTAGTGATGTTTTTTAATTGGATTGTTTGTTTGGCAACTGCTGTTATAAATTCTCTTTGTGTTCTCATTCTGCCTAAATCATTGTCTCCATATTCTGCAGGATAAGAGGAACCATCATTGTTATGTCTAAATCGAACTAACCATTCTGCTTGCTCACCATTTAAGGTTTGCCATCCTGCTTTTAGATGGATATGAAGGTCTTGTGAACTATCATCATAGTCCATATCAATTGGAACATTAAACTCTACTCCTCCAATTGCATCTACTAGTTCTACTAGTGCATTGTTGCGTACTACTAAATAATACGTGATATCTAATCCTGTAATTTTGTTGACTGCTTCTAATGCTTTTTGGGGACTAGATTGGTATAAGGCATTTATTTTGTCATAAGATGTTGCTCTGTTTTTGTTGGTTCCTACAAAGGTGTCTCTTGGTATGGATAGTAGGGTTGCTTTTTGGGTTTTTGGGTTATAAGATGCTACAATTATTGTGTCTGTTAGTTCTGATGAGATGTCTTCACTTACTCCTAAAATTAATACTGTAAAAGGATCTAGGTCTTGCAGTTTTGTTTCGTCTTGACCCATAGCAGTTTGGATCATTCCTTTTACACCCCATCCATTTTTATAGCCACTATATAATACAAATCCTGCTATTAGTAGAGCAATTATTAGGAGAATTGCTAATAGTGTTTTTAAAACTCTATGTTTTTTCTTTGTCTTTTTGTTCTTTTTATTTTTTACATTTTTTTCAACTTTTTTACTCATTTGCTTTTATATTTCACTCTTTCTTTCTAATTTAAAAACTTTTATCGGCATTATAACAAATTTTTACCTAAAAAGCAATAGTTTACGATAATATTATTCTCATATAAAAATTTAGTCAGATAGGATTGCTGGATAATATCTGCAATAAGGCCATTTCCATTTACAGATATCACTAAAAATAGTATGGTTAATAGTAAATATATGATCACAATGGATTTTATAATACCATATAAAATGCCTCCTACTCGATTGCATTGTTTGATAATTGGCAAATTGGCAATTCCTTCTATCAAAAATTTTAATACAATTACAATAATTCTTATCATCACAAATAATAAAATTGCTGTTATGATTTCTATTGCTTTGTTGGAAATTGTATCTGCTACTAATGTGGTAGCTTGTTTTTTAGCTTCATCGGTTGCATCTTGTAGTGTGTTTTCTATATATTGTTGTAGTTCAGTTTGGTTTTCTTCTTGTGTCTCTTTACCGGCCTCATTTGAGTTGTTTTGAATGATGATTTCTTTTATTTGGTCATCTATAGTGGTATGTTCTATAATCATGTTGGCAACTGGCTTGTATAAAAATAGGGTTAATACAAGGGCTATGAAAAATGCACATATACTGAATATAACATTGATGAGACCTTTTTTGTATCCCAGCATGATATTAACTAAAAAAATTGCAATTACAAATAAATCTATCCCTATTCCCATAAATGCCTCCTTTTATAAATCTATGATTTCTATTTTATCTTTATATATGATGATGGCTAATTGATTGGAAAGTATAACATTGGTAATTTCTTGATTGGAAGTGTATTTTTTTATTAACATACCATTTGTATTAATAAAATAAATTTCGGTTCCTATGTTAATTCCAATGATATTACCATAGGTGTACATTTCTTTTGCTACCTCATCAAACTGATAGGTTGTGCTTTGCTGATTGGCTGTGTTAATGATATATAAAACAGAACTGGAAGCAAATAATCCTGTTGTTTCTTCTTTTATATAGGAGATGCTGTTATTTAGGTTTCCTGATAGAAATGTCATTTCTTGATCTACAGAAAGTAATTGGCTTTCATTTCCATTTTGAATTAGATTGATGGTATCATCATATACACAGATTAAGTTGTTTTTTTCTTGATATTGTACTTTTACAATCATTTTTGAATTTTCGTTTTGTTTTGTGTATATAATGGCTTGTTCAGGATCAGTTTGTGCTTTTTCAACTGATATGATTTTGACACTAGATTGAATCAGGGTTCCTGATGTGTCTATTTCTGCAAAAGCCACATATTGGTTATCTGTTGAAATTGTTACATCAATGGCTTTGGTTGAAGATAAGAAATTTCTTAGTATTGATTTTCCAGTAGCATCATATAAAGTTATAATGGATTTATAGGTGGTGTCTGTTGTAACTAATGCAACATATCCGTTTTGGTTTACTGTTATTTGTAATATTTCCCCATCTACTTTATCCCCCCATAAGTAGTTTTTTTCTGATATAACACAAAATTCTTGTCCGTTTTTTTCTGCAATCGCTAAATATTTGTCATTTGAAGCAAAAATGGCTGTATTTATGTTTACTGATATGTCCTGGGTTTCTGTCCCAAAAGTGTCATATAGTTTTAAGGTTTTGTCATTTAAGATTCCTATGTATTTATCATAACAAAAAATTTGATTGTTTTTATCTGTATTTAAGTCTATGGTGGAAATATCTTCTGTATTAATTTCTTTTCGTAATAAGTTTGTGTCAATCCATTTTCTGAATTCAATGTCTGCAATATAAAGTGAAAAAAGAACGACCAAAGCGATTATAAATATCACAATAAAAGTTATGATAATAATTTTTCTAATATTTAATTCTCTTTGTATCTGATATGTTTTTTGATCTTGGTTCCACATTATGAACTCCTTTTTATTTTTTCTTCATTTTATCAAATGCTTCTTAAAATATCAATCCTTTTTATTTTTTTGTATAAAATAAATTTGTATGCAACCTAGATAACCAAATAGTGGAAATAAAATTTTTACTAAATTGGAAAATCCGATTGGCGCAATTAAAATACTGGTTATGCACAAAATTCCCGCAATTTGTGGATATCTTTTTTTGTTTTTACAAATATTATATAAAAAACTTACTCCTACTGATATGGCAGTTGTAAAAATTGCTATTAAAATTATCATACCATATATATACTTAAATTCTGTAAATTTCTTTTCTATTACATATATAATGGGCATTTCTAAATTGGTAAATTCTATGTCTACATTTACTAGTAATAAAAAGGTTAGTATGGAAACTATTCCCATTAGAATACCAGTTATTACAGAAGTTATTTGGATTTGTCTTTTGTTTTTTAGATAGTTTTTTAAATTAATTAATACTGGTATTAATAAAATTAAATTATAACTAGCATATAATATGGATTGAATAAACCAGAATGGATCTTGGTTTTCTTCTATTTTTCCTAATATTTCTAAGGCTCCTATTTGGCTTATGTTTTTTATACCTAATATAAAAATAGAAGCAATTAAAATTGGTACGATCACGGCATTTAATTTTGTCATAAAAAGGACATTTTTTAAAAAAGTTATATAGGAAAGTATGGCAAGTACAATTACTCCTATTATCTGGTTACATCCGATATTGTTGTTCAAAATAAGTGCCAAATCCAGAAATCATAATAAAGAATGTTATACATAAAAAACAGTTTACGATAATATTGGTTATTTGATTGAAATAAGTTTTGTCTCCAAATATGATGTTTAAAAAGTCTTTATAAGTATTAACTGGATTTTGATAAATTATTTTTAATGCCTTATAAATAGCAAATATGGTTATACTAATAAATACGAAAATTCCTAAAATTCCATTTTTACCAAATCGATAAAAAAATAAATAAATTTCTTGTCATGATGCAAATCCTGCACCTATTAAAGCTCCTAGTATTGTAAAAATAATCATAAAAACTCCTATATAGTAATTATATAGGAGTTTTTTTATTTTATGCTTTTATTTTTTTCTTCTTCTTACTTGCCATACTACAAATCCTAAGAATATGATTGCGATTGGAACAATAAATATAATTCTCATGATTGTTAGTTTTTGTGCTTCTGTTGCTGTAAAGCTACTTACACTGGTATAATTTTTCCTTATGGTAATATCTTCGTCATTGTCTGTTAAGTAGGCAATTGAATTTAACATTAAATCTTTATTGTTTTCTAAGAATATCATTGGATTTACTTGACTTGTTATTTGGATATCTGAGATAAAGTTATTATCGCCAAATATGACAAGTGTTGAAGTAAGCTCTTCCGTATCGTCTGCATTTTCTTCGTCTGTTTGGGTGCTTTCTTCTGAATCGGTTTCTTGTTCCTCATTCGAATCAGCTAGTGTCTTGGTAAAGATTCCTCCTATGGTAAAGCTTCCTGCTTCATCTCCATCTGTGGATGTGGAAGTATTTGCTACATTGCTTCTAAAATAAGCTGTATCTGTGGTTGTAATAATATCTTGCTCTACTACACCTAGGTCTTCTAGGCTATCTGTATTAACATTGATTTTGGTAGAATTTAGTAAAACTGCTCTGTTAAGTCCTGTATCGATTTCAGTATAACCTAAATTTTCTACAATACAACTTGCATAACCTAATGCCATTTTATTGGTATCTGTTTCATAGACATATCCTACATCAAAAGGATTGATACCATATAAGGCTAAGATTTTATTTACATTGGTTAATTCTACTGCTTCTGCATAACTTGCATTTAACCATAAAATATTACCGCCATTGTTGATATAATCAATGATTTCATTGGTTGTTAGTTCATCAAAGTCTTTGTTAGGTGTTGTAATAACTAGTGTATCACAGTCATCTGGAATGGATCCTGTCACTAGTATGTTTAGGGTATCATAATTTAGTACTTCGTCATCTAGGTAGTAAGATAAATAATACATGCCTCCTGAATAATCTAAACTATAGTCAGAATATCCTGTTAAAAAGTATATATTGGCTATTTCATCAGCTGTTACATTTAAAATAGCTGATGTGATTTTTTGTTCTGTTACATCTACAGTGTTGTAGTTACTGTCATAGGTATATAGGTCACTGGAATAAAGCATTTTTGACCTTTCTCCATTTTCTACAATGATGGTAGTATAATCATTGGTTACTTCATATTTTTCGGCAATATCTGTTCTTTCGTTTGTGTCAATTAGTTCTACTTTTATGTTTTCGTTTACTTTGTTGTATTGTTTTGCTAAACTAACTGCTCCATCACTTTCTTCAAATCCTATAAAATATAAGTTTACATTATCTTCTATATTGGCAACTCTTTCTTTGCTTTCTTCTGTTAATGTGTATTGTTTATTAGATGTGCAATCAATTGGAATTAGGTCTAAAGATTGTACAATTGAGTTGATTAATATTACAATTGCTACTAATATGGCAATTAAAAGTAAAGTATTGGTTCCACTGATTAACCATCTTTTTTTAATTGAATTCATAAATCTTGTGCCTAATTTTTCTTTTGGCTGATCAGTTTTTTCTTTTGTTTTGATTAATGCTTTTTTGTCTTCTTTTTTTGGATTTTCTTTCTTGTCATTTTTTTCTTTTTTCACTTTTTTCACTCCTTCCTATTTTACGCTTTTTCTTCTTTGCATGATAATCATGGTAATTAAAAGACACAATATGGTAATGGTTACAAATAAGACAACAGATCCGATATTGATTTGCCCATATAAGAAATTAATAAATTGGTCTATTAAGGATAAGTTGGCTAAACTTGTTACTAAATAAGGAACCCATGTTGATGCAAAGACAAAAGCAAATGTTAATATTCCTGCAATGATAGGAGATTCTGTTAAACTAGATGCTAATACACCAAAAGCTATATATACACAAGAAAGTAAAATAAAGCCTAACATGGAGGTTAAGTAAATTGGAATATTTGGTATTTCAAAATAACATAATATGCCAAAATACATCAGTGTACAAACTACTGGTATAATAATTAAAAGTAAGGCAGATAAGAATTTGGCAAGTACTACCCCTAACATGCTAACTGGTGATGTTAGTAAAAGTTGTTCTGTTCCTGATTTTCTTTCTCCCGAAAATGTCCACATGGTAAGAAGTGGGGTGATAAACATTAATCCATATAGTGCGGTATAATAAAATAAATAAGTTAGATCAATGCTTGCTTCATTGATTGTCGTTAAATAGAAAAAACTACTAAAAGCTAATAAGAATATTCCAATTACGACATATCCTATTGGTGATAAAAAGTAATTTTTTAATTCTTTTTTGATAACTGCTCCCATTATTTTTCTCCCCCTTCTTTTATAATCTGCATAAATGCGTCTTCTAGTGTTGCTTCTGCTTTTTTCATTTCAAAAATGGTTATATTTTCTTTGGCAAATTCACTAAAAATAAATTTGTTTAAATTGATTCCGTCTTCTCCTGTGATTTCATATTGTTTGGTTTTGTCTTCAAAGGTTTTCACTAATTTTATAGATTTGATACCTTTGATTTTGTCTTTCATGGCTTCTACTGTGTTTTCTGGCGCTTCTACTGTAACATAAATGACATTATTGTCTGATACTTTTTTCTCTAAGTTTTCTGGTGTGTCTGTTGCTACTAATTTTCCCTTATTGATAATGATGACTCTATCACATATTTGGCTTACTTCTGATAGAATATGGGAACTTAGGATAACAGTGTGGTTTTTGCCAAGATTTTTTATTAAACTCCTGATTTCCGTAATTTGTTTTGGATCTAGTCCTACTGTTGGCTCATCTAGTATTAGTATTTTGGGATCTCCTACTAGGGTTCCAGCTAGACTAACTCTTTGTTTTTGCCCTCTTGATAAATTTTTTATCAATTTGTTTTGCATGGTATCTAAACCTGTTTCTTTTAGTACTTTTTGGATATTTTCTTTTTTCTGCTTTTTTTCTACCTTTCTTAGTTCTGCCATATAAGTTACAAATTCTTTGACTGTTAGATCTGTATATAGTGGTACTCCCTCTGGCAAATACCCAATTTCTCTTTTTGCCTTTTTGGGTTTTTTGATTGTGTCAAAACCATTTACAATAACATTTCCTTCTGTTTGCTCAATAAATCCTGTTATAATGTTCATGGTTGTTGTTTTTCCGGCTCCATTTGGTCCTAAAAAGCCAACGATTTCTCCGTCGTTTATGGTAAAGTTGATATCGTTTACGGCAACAAAGCTTCCATACTTTTTGGTGACATGTTTTACTTCAATCACGAATTTTTCCTCCTTCATTATTTTTCTTGATTTTAATCGAAAACTATCTTATCATTTTAGAATTTTAATGTAAATACATTTCACAAAAAGTTCACAAAAGTAAAGATGTTCTTACGGTTTATTTGGATAGGTCTTAAATCAATATGTGATGATTGTTGGGTGAAAAATGCAACTTAATTCTAATTAGATATTGAAAAAATTATGATTTTATGTTAATATATATAATTAGCAAAGAGGGCAGGATTTATTCCTGCCCTCTTATCTTTGAATAGCTTTTGCATTACAGTTAAAATTTATTCTTTTTTATTATTTTTTGTTGACATTGTTTATTTTTTGTGGTATCATATCACTGTTGATTTGTTATGGGTCAGTAGCTCAGTTGGATAGAGCACAGGCCTTCTAAGACACTGCTACCTTTTCGTAAGGTTAGCTAATATCAATGCTTATAGCTTTTTAAATATGAAATATCTAAAAAAATATCTAAAAAATTTATTACATTGAAAATTTATAAATTGCTGATTCATAATATGGGTCAGTAGCTCAGTTGGATAGAGCATTGGCCTTCTAAGCCAAGGGTCGGGGGT
>CALXRJ010000084.1 GCA_944390615.1 uncultured Clostridia bacterium
ATAATGGTGGTTGTGCTAAATAGACATTTCCATTTTCTATTAAAGGACGCATATAACGAAAGAAAAATGTTAATAAAAGAGTTCTAATATGAGCACCATCTACATCGGCATCTGCCATAATGATAACTTTTCCATATCTTATTTTTGTAATATCAAATTCACTACCAATTCCTGCTCCTACAGCAATTATAACAGGATTTAATTTATCATTTCCGTAAATTTTATCAGCTCTTGCTTTTTCAACATTTAGCATTTTTCCCCATAGTGGAAGGATAGCTTGATATCTTCTATCTCTTCCTTGTTTTGCACTACCTCCTGCGGAATCCCCCTCAACAATATAAACTTCACACTCTTCTGCAACTTTACTACTACAATCTGCCAGTTTTCCTGGAAGGGTTGTAGTTTCTAAAGCAGATTTTCTTCTTACTAATTCTCTTGCTTTGCGAGCAGCCTCTCTTGCTCTTGATGCACTAATACATTTTTCTAAAATTGCTTTCGCTACATTTGGATTTTCCTCTAAATAAGTAGATAATGCTTCATTTACCATGCTCATTACAACACCTGTAACTTCACTATTTCCTAATTTTGTTTTCGTTTGTCCCTCAAATTGTGCCTCTTTTAATTTGACTGAAACAACAGCTGTTATTCCTTCTCTAATATCTTCCCCTTGTAAATTGGCATCTTTTTCTTTTAAAATATTATGGGATCTTGCATAATCATTAAATACTTTTGTTAATGATCTTTTAAATCCTTCTAAGTGAGTTCCACCTTCTACTGTACTAATATTGTTAGCAAATGAATAGATATTTTCGGAATAAGATGTTGTATATTGAATAGCTATTTCTACTGGTATTTCTCCATCTTTTTCTATATAAATTGGTTTGCTATTTATCTTTTCTTTATTTTTATTTAAAAATTCAACAAACGAAATTAATCCTCCTTCAAAATGAAAATCCGATTTTTTGATTTCTTCTCCTCTTTGATCTTCAATTGTTATTCTTAAACCTTTTGTTAAAAAAGCTATTTCTCTAAATCTGGTTTCTAAGGTTTCATAATTGTAATCTATTGTTTCAAATATTGTATTATCCGCTAAAAATCTAACTTTTGTACCTGTTTCATTGGTCTCTCCGATTTTCTTTAATGGCGCAACCGTTTTTCCTCCTTCAAATCTTATCCTATAGATTCCACCATCTCTTTTTACCGTAACTTCTGTCCATTCTGAAAGAGCATTAACAACAGAAGCTCCAACACCATGTAATCCTCCTGCAACTTTATAGCCACTGTCTCCTCCAAATTTTCCCCCTGCATGAAGAACTGTATAAACTGTTTCTACTGTGGAAAGTTTTGTTTTTGGGTGTATTTCAACAGGTATTCCTCTTCCATTGTCTGTTACACTAATAATATTTCCTTTTTCTATTACAATATTTATTTCCGTACAATAACCAGCTAACGCTTCGTCAACACCATTATCTACAATCTCATATACTAAATGATGAAGCCCTCTAATAGATGTACTTCCTATATACATACCAGGTCTTTTCCTTACGGGATCTAATCCTTCAAGAACCTGTATTTGTTCTGCACCATATTTGTGTTCATATTTTTCCATTCTTTTTGTCCTTCCCTTCTTTGATAATTTATATTATATATCATAATTGTAAAATTAAAATTTGTCAAATATAATTTTTTAATTTTCAAAAACTTGACCATCTATTACTTTAAATTTTTTAGCTTCTATATTTTCTAATAATAAATTATCTGTACATGTAATGATAACTTGTGTATCTTTTATATTTTCCATAAAATTATTTCTTCTTTTTTCATCTAATTCAGACATAAAATCATCTAATAATAAAATTGGATTTTCTCCTATCTCGTCATATATAACTTGAAGTTCTGAAATTTTTAAAGATAACATTGCAGTTCTATGTTGTCCCTGTGAGCCATATACATTAACTAAAATATCATTTAAATAAATTTGAAAATCATCTCTATGAATTCCTCTTGTTGTATATCCTTTTATAATATCTAACTTTTGTCTTTCCTTTAAAAAATCTTTATAATTTTTTTCATTTAAACAATCTGTTATATATTCTATTTTTATATCTTCTTTATTTCCTGTAATATTATTATGAATATTTTTGATTTTATTTTTAATTTTATCAATAAATTCTTTTCTGTACTCTGCTATTATTTTTCCATATTTTATTAGTTGTTCATCCCAAATTTCTAAAAATTCTTCACTTGCTTTTTCTCTTTTTATTTTTTTTAAATAATTATTCCTTTCTTCTAGTGCTTTTTTATATAAATTATAAGTATACATATAATTAGGTCTTAATTGACTAATCATAATATCTAAAAATTTTCTTCTATTTTGCGGTCCACCTTTTAATATATTAATATCATCTGGCGTAAAAATAACAGTATGCACATTTCCTAATAAATCACTTAATTTTTTTATTTTTATTTTATTGATAAAAATATTTTTTTTATTTCCAATATCTATTTTTATATTTCCATCTCTATCAGATTTTTCATAATTAATTTCTAATTGAGCTGACATTTCTCCAAATTTTATTAATTCTGTATCTTTGCTTGCTCGAAACGATTTTCCTATACTAGATAAAAAAATTGCTTCTACTATATTTGTTTTTCCTTGCGCATTTTCTCCAAAAAAAACATTTATATTTTTATTAAAATTAATTTCTTGATCTTTATAATTTCTAAAATTATTTATTTTTAATTTTTCTATCCACATATTTTTCTCCATAAATAAATGATTGTTTTTTGTTTTTATTTTCTTTTTTATTCTCTCGTATTCTTTTTTATTCTTTTTTTTCCTATTTTTTCTGTTTTTTTCTTTGCTTTATTTTTTATTTTATATAAATTTATTTTTTTTATTCAGTTCCCATCAAAAATATAACGTGTTTTATTAAATATTTTTTCATTATTTTTTGTTGTTTTTATTTTTTTGCCATGTTTTTTGATTATTTTTTATTATATTTTTCAATTTGCATATTTTTATCTTTTTATTATTTTTTTTATCTCTTTTTTTCTTTTTTTTACTATTTTATTTATTTTTATTTTTTTATTTTTTATTATTTTTTTGCTTTATTCTATAACTTATTTGCTTAAATTTTATAAAACGCTTATTTTCGATTTTCGTTCGTCGTTTTTTTTTGTTTTTTTATAATTATCCACAAATAGATAACAATTTGTGGATAATTTTATTCTTTTTTTAAAATAAGGCAAGAGATTTTTTCTCTTACCTCCTTAAAATAAAAAAATTCGAATTTTTATCACTTTGATTATTCTTTTTTATTCCCCTTTTAATCGTATTGGCAAAATCATATAAACATAATCATTGTTTTCAACAGATTTTATCAAGCAAGGAGAAACATTCGTACCGAATTCAATATAGATTTCTTCTTCATCTATCGCTTTTAAACTGTCTAAAAAATATTTTGGATTAAATCCAACTTCTAGATTTTTACCTTCTGTTGAAATATAAACCTCTTCTTTTGCATCACCTGTTTGATTGGTACATAAAATTGTTAATTTTCCAATATCAACCGTTACTTTTACAGGATATTTTTTTTCTTTTTCAATACTAGATGACGAAATCAAACTAATTCTTTCAAAACTATTTTGCAGACTTTCTTTTTCCACTCTAATTCTTGTTTGCCAAGTTGTTGGAATTACAGTTGAATAATTTAAAAATTCTCCATCTAAAATTCTAGTAACAATTTTACAATTTTCCATTTCAAAAACGGCTTGATTTTTAGCAACCCCTATTGTAATTGGCTCAAAAGAATCTGATAAAATTTTATTAACTTCATTTAACGTTTTTGCTGGAATAACAGCTTTAAAATCATTTACTGGTACTGGTATGTTTATGGTTCTTAATGCTAAACGAAAGCCATCAATGGCAACTACATTTAGTTTATTATTTTTTATTTCAAATAAACATCCTGTAAAAATTGGTCTATTTTCTTCTGTACTTACAGCAAATATTGTTTTTCGAATCATATTTTTTAGCGCACTTTGTTCTAAAACAATTGAATTTTCTATTTCAATTTTTGGAAGTTCTGGAAATTCATCAGGATTCATGGTAGCTAATTTGTATAAAGCTCCCTCACATTCAATTGTTAATAAATTATTTTCATTGATACTAATATGAATTTCTGAATCTGGTAATTTTCTAATAATTTCTGTAAACATGACAGCATTTACAACTGTACTTCCTTGTTCTAAAACTTCACATTCCATTGTATATTCAATACCTAATTCTAAATCATAAGTGGTTAGTTTTATTTCTTTATCATTTGTTTGAATTAATATCCCTTCTAATATGGGCATGGTTGTTTTTGATGCTACTCCTTTTACTACGGAGTTAAGAGCTTTTATCATTTTATCTTTAAAACAAATAATTTTCATTTAACAATCATCCTTTCATTTCGAACTTATTATTTATAATATTAATATAATATATTTAGTAGTAGTAGTAGTAGGTGCTGTGGAAACTGTGGAAAACTATGTGGAAACTTTATGTCCGTAGCAAAATCGGTATGGATAATTCTGTGGATAACTGGGGGTATTTATCCACAGTTTCCACTTTTCATTGTGGAAAAATGGTTGTCCACAGATTTTAAACAGGTTATCCACAAAAGGGGTGTGGATAACCAATCTATTTATTCCGTAAGAAGAGAAAGATTTTTTGTTCTCGAACGGATATTTCCACAAACAAGAATTTTTTTAAATTTTAAATTTTTAGGAGTATTTAAAATCTTTTTTAGTTTTCTACATTCAGAATAATGTTTTTCACACTTTCCACAATTAGTTTTGTATTTGTTTTTTCTTTTATTTCTTTGCTAATTTTTTTGTAGGCATGCATAACAGTAGAGTGATCTCTTTTACCAAAATCAATCCCAATTTGTGGAAAACTCATGTTAGCAACTTCTCTACATAGGTACATGGCAATTTGTCTTGGAAAAGCAATATCATTTGATCGTTTATCTCCAGATAATTCTTTTTTATCAATACTGAAATATTTGGCTACTGTTTCTTGGATATATTCTGAAGAGATTACTTTGTCTTTTTTGGCAATAAATTCATTTATAACATTTTCTGCTAATTCGATTGTAATGGGACTATGCGTAAGAGAAGCTCTTGCCACAATCTTATTAAACACACCTTCTAATTCACGAATATTGGAATCAATTTTTGTTGCAATGTCGGCAAGAATGGCATCATCAATTAGAATATTTTCATCCAATGCCTTTTTTCTTAAAATAGCAACTCGTGTTTCATAATCTGGACAAGAAATATCTGCTAAAAGTCCCCATTCAAATCTTGATCTTAATCGTTCCTCTAAAAAAGGAAGATCTCTTGGTGGTTTATCACTTGAAATGATAATTTGTTTTCCATTTTCGTATAAAGTATTAAAAGTGTGGAAAAATTCCTCTTGCACTCTTTCTTTATTAGCAATAAATTGAATATCATCAATTAAAAGAGCATCTGCCGAACGATATCGGTTACGAAAAGGATCGTTTTTTCCTTCTCTTATGGAATTGATTAAGTGATTGGTAAATTTTTCTGAGGTAACATAGACAATATTCATGGAACGGTTATTCTGTAATATTCTATTGCCAACTGCTTGCATTAAATGTGTTTTTCCTAAACCTACGCCTCCGTATATAAATAAAGGATTGTATGTTTTAGCAGGATTATCGCCTACAGCTAGAGCTGCTGCATGTGCAAATCTATTATTATTACCTACAACAAAGGTATCAAAAGTATATTTGGGATTTAAACTTTGATTAGAATAATCAATTTCTTCTTCGGTTTCTTTTTTAGATGAAACAATGATATCAGCAGTTTGTGCATTGTTTTCTTCGTTTTGCTGGCTTTGCTTTAAAGAATGAACGGAAAAAGTAATATTTCTATTGGTGATAGTTTGCAATGCGTTTAGAATTAAACTGGCATATCGATTTTCTAGCATATTTTTTTTGTAATCAATATCACATTGGAAAACGACATTGGAATTGTCTATGCTTTCAATAATGAGAGGCTGAATATAGGTATTAAAAGAGATATTACTCATTTCAGGCCTTAATAGTTCTCGTATTTTTTCCATTACTTCATTTGGGTCCAAATTAAATTCCATAAACATCTCCTTTCTAAAAATGATTAATTCATAAAAACGTAACACGTTATGTATATTTTTATGAGTTTATTTTGGGAAAAGTTATCCACAAAGTTATCCACAAGTGTTGATAAGTTTGTAATAAATTTGTAAAAAAGTGCATGGTTTCCGAACATAAATTTATGATTGAAAAGTACTTAAATAAATGGGCTTACGGTTTTTTACAAAAATAAAAATCTTTTGTAAAAAAGGTTTGTTTTTTTATAAACAAACTGTGGAAAACCTGTGCATAACTTTTTTATAATTTACATTTTTTTGAAATATGATAACGATAAAAGTGTTATACAACATTTTTTTTGAAATTGCAACACAATTTGAAAAAAATATACAAAAAAACTCTAAAAACCGTATTTCCTTAAGGCCTTAAAAAAATTTTTGGAAAATTCATTGACTTTTTTTATGTTTTAGAGTATAATGTCTACACTTGCGTTTTTAGGTTTTAATAGCGTATGTAAAAAGAAAAAATAGATAAAAACAGAAATTCAGTAAGCGGAGGTGTTTTACAATGAAAAGAACTTTTCAACCAAAAAAGAGACAAAACAAAAAAGTACATGGATTTTTTGCTAGAATGTCAACAAGAGCAGGAAGAAATGTATTAAAAGCAAGACGTGCTAAAGGAAGAAAAAAAATATGTGCTTAATATTACAAGTTGTTTAAGCTATAGGAGCCTAATCTCTGTATAGCAGGAGATCTATACAGAAATTAGTCGCACTAGCTAAAGGATGTGATTTGTAATGAAAACAACCAAAATGTTGAAAAAAAACTATGAATTTAAGCAGGTATTAAGCAAAGGAAACTATTATGCTGGTGAGAACATAATAGCTTTTATCCTAAAAAACAACCAAGAAATCAATTTTTTAGGACTAGCTGTTAGTACAAAAATAGGGAAAGCTTATCAGAGAAATAGAATAAAAAGACTTTTAAGAGAAAATTATAAAAACATAGAGAAATCCTTAAAAAAAGGATATAGTATAGTTTTTTTAATCAAAAAAAATAAAAAAGCAACAGAAATCAATTTTAAAAAAATAGAAAAAGACATGATTCATATTTTTAATCATGCTAAAATCATAGATAGTGATGGATAGAAATGAAAAAAATATTAATAAAAGCAATCATTTGGTATCAAAACAACATATCAGTATGGTTAGCCAGTAAAAATATAAGGTGCAAGTATTATCCGACTTGTTCTGAATACACCAAGCAAGCCATTGAAAAATACGGAGCCTTTAAAGGTGTTTTTTTAGGGATAGCAAGAATTTTAAGATGTAATCCATTTTCAAAAGGAGGCTATGATCCTTTAAAATAAGAAAAAATTCCATAAACTACAAAATGGAGGGATAAAATTTAAATGATATCTTTTTTTGCAAACTTATTTGGATATGTTCTGAATTTTTTATACGAAATTGTTGGTAATTTTGGTTGGGCAATCATTTTATTTTCCATCCTTGTAAAAATAATCATGTTACCAATTTCCATTAAGCAACAAAAAACCCTGAAAAAAAGTCAAAAAATCAATGACGAAATGAAGCAAATCCAATTTAAATATAAAAACGATCCAGAAAAAATGAACCAAGAAGTAATGGCATTATATAAAAGGGAAAATTTGAGCCCTTTTTCCGGATGTTTTAGTGCCATAGTACAATTAGTCTTATTATTTGCAGTATTTTATTTAGTACGTTCACCACTTACTTATATGAAAAAAGTAGATCCAGAAGTAATCTCTCAATTAGAGGCTGTTGTACAAGAACAAGGGTACACAAGTAACTATAGAGAAATTGCTGTTATTAATTACATAAATAATCTTGAAAATCAAGAAACCGTAGAAGATGCAAATATTCAAGAAAATCAAGATTCTGTTGAAAATCAAGAAAATCTTACTACACCAGAAGAAGCTATAACAGAGAACCAAGAAGATAGTAGTCAAGTAAGTGAAACAGATGAACCAAACAATACTGAAAATGAGGATGAAAGTTTTAATATTTACGAATATATGGATGAAATTTATATAAATATGGATTTTTTAGGACTTGATTTAAGTAAAGTTCCGACTGAAAATTTAGACAATTTGCAAGTTCTTATTATCCCAGCTTTATACGTAATTTCATCTATCATATCTATCAAGTTATCAACGAACTCGATGAACAAGAAAAAATCTAACAAATTGATAGGTGATGGATCGGAAAAAGAAGAAAAAGATGAGTATGATGCTATGGCACAAGCCAATAAAAGTATGTCATATTTTACACCAATCATGTCAATTTGTATTGCTTGTATTGCACCATTAGGATTAGCTTTATATTGGCTAATTAATAATATTTTAATGATTTTTGAAAGAATAATTTTAAATAAAGTTTTAAAAGATGATAAAAAGGAAAAAAAAAATAATGCCTAAAGATAGTATTATTTCAGAAGGAAAAACGACGAATGAAGCAATTGAAAACGGTTTAAAAATATTAAAAGTTTCTAAAAATAATGTCAATATAAAAATTTTAGAAAACGAAGAAAAAAGAAGCTTTTTCAGTATTCTCGCACCAAGAGTGGTAAAAGTAGAATTAACATTAAAAGAAAACCATGAAAATTTACCAAATCATAAAGAACCTTTCAAAGAAGAAAGAAGTGAAACACATAAAAAAGAAATGGTTCCTATCTCTACGGAAAATATAGAAAAAGCAGAAACAGATACCAAACGATTTTTAGAAGAATTTTTAAAACAAATTGGACAAGAAATTACTTTTAGCATAAAAAAAGACGATTTAGGGCTAGAAATTACAATAAATGGAAAAGAATCGGGGATTTTGATTGGATATAGAGGAGAAACTCTATATGCGCTTCAATCCATTCTTTCAGCAGTTGCGAATAAGAATAGCAATCAAAAAATAAGAATTTTATTAGACATAGAAAATTATAAACAAAAACGCGAAAAAACATTACAAGATTTAGCAATAAAAGTAGCTAAAACAGTAGAAAGAACTAAAAAGCGTGTTATACTAGAACCAATGCAAGCATATGAAAGAAAAATTATACATGCAGCATTACAAAATTCTTCTAAAGTAAAAACAGAAAGTATTGGCGAAGAGCCTAGAAGAAGAGTTGTAATCAGTTTAAAATAATTAAATTTAAGAATCAGAAGTCAAAGTTCCGATTTTAATCCAAAAGATTAATGGAATTTTGACTTTTTTAAAATAAAAAAATAGGTAAAAAAGAAAGGTGAAAATATATGAGTACAATAGCATCAATCTCTACGGCTCCACGGAATTGGAGGAATTGGAATTATTCGAATAAGTGGAGAAAATACATTTAGCATATTGGAAAAAATTTTTCAAGCTAAAAATCCAAAAAGCCTAGAAGAAATTTCTGGATATACAATGAAATACGGTTATATAGTAGATCATGAAACGATAATCGATGAAGTACTAGTTTCTTATTTTAAGAAACCAAAAAGTTATACAACAGAAGATATGTGTGAGATTAATTCACATGGTGGAAATGTAATTATGCGTAAGATTTTAGAGCTTTGTTTAAAAAATGGAGCAGAACTTGCTGAGCCTGGAGAATTTACCAAAAGAGCTTTTTTAAACGGAAGAATTGATTTATCACAAGCAGAATCTGTAATTGATATTATAAATGCGAAAACAGACAGAGAAGCAAAAGAAGGGATAAAACAATTAGAAGGATTTTTAGCCAAAGAAATAAAAGAAATAAAAAACAAGGTATTAGACATTATGACTAATATAGAAGTTTCAATTGATTATCCAGAATATGACACGCCAGAAATAATGGAAGAAGAATTAAAAACTAAAATGAATGTTGTTTTAAAGAAACTAGAAGATTTGGAAAAATCCTTTGCCAATGGAAAAATCATAAAAGAAGGAATCAAAACAGCCATTATTGGTAGACCTAATGCTGGCAAGTCTTCACTTTTAAATGCCATTTTAAAAGAAGAGAGAGCAATTGTTACAGAATATGAAGGAACGACAAGAGATACCATAGAAGAATTTGTAAATATCAATGGAATTCCACTAAAATTAATAGATACGGCAGGTATTCGAAAAACACAAAATGAAATTGAAAAGATTGGAATTGAGAAATCAAAAAAAATAGCAAAAGAGGCAGATTTAATAATTTTTATTATAGATTCTAGTAAAGATATAACACAAGAAGATTATGAAATTCTGGATACAATGCAGCCAGATAAAACAATTGTCATATTAAACAAAATAGATTTAGGGCAAAAAATAGATAGAAATACAGAAAAAATCAATAAATTTCATCATGTAATTGATATGTCAGCATTAAAAAGAAAAGGTTTACAGGAACTCTATGAAAAAATAACAGAATTATTTAATTTAAATGAAATTAACGTGGAAAATGATATTGTTATTACAAATGAAAGGCATAAAAATCAAATTCAAAAAGCCATTCAAAATTTAAAAAAGGCAAAAGAAAGTTTAGATAAAAAAATGCCAATTGATATTATTGCCATTAGTTTAAAAGATGTTTTAATGAATTTAGGAGAAATTACAGGAGAAGAAGCAAGCGAAGAAATTATTCATGAAATTTTTGCAAGATTTTGTTTAGGAAAATAATCTAAGTCAAAAGTCTTAAAATCAAAAATAAGCGTTTTTTTTGTAAAAACAAAGTAATTATACAAAAAAACAAAAAACAAAAAATAAATCGATTTTGAGAGATAATTTAAATGTATCAAAAATTTTTAGAAAAGAGTAACACACAGGTAAACTGATTATGCAAACATATAAAAAACAAAATTTCTTGTTCCACAAAGAAGAAAAATTGGAAAATTTTGGAATACAAATTCGTACACAAAAATCTTCTAAGTGTACACATAAAAGGGATAGAAGAAATTTAAAAAAGAGCAAAATTGAAAATAAAAATAGAAAGGAATGTAAATAAGATGAGTTATTTTGCAGGGGAATATGATGTAGCAGATATTGGAGCAGGACATGCTGGATGCGAAGCAGCTTTAGCTTCAGCACGATTAGGCATGAAAACATTAGTATTTTCAATTAGTTTAGAAGCAGTTGCTAATATGCCTTGTAATCCTCATATTGGAGGAAGTTCAAAAGGCCATTTAGTAAGAGAAATTGATTGTCTTGGTGGAGAGATGGGAAAAAATATTGATAAAACGATGATACAAATAAAAATGCTAAATACTTCTAAGGGACCGGCTGTTCATTCCTTAAGAGCACAAGCAGATAGAAAAAAATATCAAATGGAAATGAAACATACCTTGGAAAAACAGCAGAATTTAGAATTAAAACAAGCTGAAATTGTAAAAATTACAGTCGAAGATGGAAAAGTGAAGGCAATTGAAACAGATTTAGGAGCAATTTATCAGATAAAGAGTCTAATTGTTGCAACTGGCACCTATTTAAGTGGAAAAATTTTCATTGGGGAATATGCTAAAGAAAGTGGGCCTGACGGAGTATTTCCAGCTAATAAATTATCAAAATCTTTAGAAGATTTAGGAATTGAATTGATAAGATTTAAAACAGGCACTCCAGCTAGAATTAATAGAAAAAGTATTGATTTTAGTAAAATGGAGATACAAAAAGGAGATCCCAATATTGTACCATTTTCTTTAGATGATGAAGTGAGAGATTTTGAGCAACAAGATTGCTATTTAACTTATACCAATGAAAAAACACACAAAATAATTAGAGAAAATTTACATCGTTCGCCACTTTTTGCAGGTGTGATAGAAGGAACTGGGCCTAGATATTGCCCTTCAATCGAAGATAAAGTAGTTAGATTTAGTGATAAACCAAGACATCAAGTTTTTGTTGAACCAATTGGTACTGATACAGATGAAATGTATATTCAAGGAATGAGTTCTTCTCTTCCAGAGGATGTGCAAATCGCCATGTATCGAACGATTCCTGGCCTAGAACATTGTGAGTTTACCAGACCTGCCTATGCCATCGAATATGATTGTATTGATCCAGCTAAACTAAAACTTTCTTTAGAATATAAAGATATTGAAGGATTATTTTTCGCAGGACAAATTAATGGAACGTCTGGCTATGAAGAAGCAGCTTGTCAAGGTTTAATTGCTGGAATAAATAGTAGTTTAAAGATCAAAGGGAAAGATCCACTGATTTTAGATAGAACACAGGGATATATTGGTGTTTTAATTGATGATATTGTAACAAAAGGAACGAATGAACCATACAGAATGATGACTTCTCGTGCGGAATATAGACTTTTGTTACGTCAAGATAATGCAGATTTAAGACTAACACAAATTGGATATCAAATTGGTTTAATATCAGAAGAAAGATATCAAAAATTCTTAAAAAAGAAAGAAAATATCGAAAAAGAAATCAATCGATTGAAACAAACAGTAGTAAAACCCACAGAACAAACCAATGAATTTCTTACTAAGAAAGGAACGACTATCATTTCAACTGGTGTAAAATTAGCTGATTTACTAAAAAGAACAGAAATTACTTATGAAGATTTAAAAGAAATTGATCAGCAAAGACCAGAACTATCACAACAAGAAAAAGAAGAAGTTGAAATACAAATTAAATATGAAGGTTATATCAAAATGGAAGAAGAGCAAGTAGCAAAATTCAAAAAAATGGAAAGTAAAGCTCTTTCAGATAAAATTTGTTATCAAGAAATAAAAGGATTAAGATTAGAAGCAAGACAAAAATTAAATAAAATAAAACCAATATCAATCGGACAGGCTTCTAGGATTTCAGGGGTTTCCCCAGCAGATATTAATGTACTTTTAATTTATTTGCAGATGCAAAGCAAAGAGCAAAATCAATCAAATTAAGAAAGAAAGGATTTAAGATGAAAGAGGATTTTGAAGCATATTTAACGGAGATGTTACAAGAAATGAATATAGAAATTAAAAAAAAGCAAGTAAATCAGTTTTATGAATATATGAATTTACTTTTAGCATGGAATGAAAAAATTAATTTAACTGCTATTACAGAACAAAAAGCTATTATTTTGAAGCATTTTGTGGATTCTTTGACAATTTTAAAGGATTTAACAACCCAGCAAAAGATTGTAGATATAGGAACAGGAGCTGGATTTCCCGGAATACCACTTGCCATTATGGATCCAACAAACCATTTTACATTAGTGGATTCTTTAAATAAGAGAATTAGCTTTTTAAATGAAGTAAAAGAAAAACTAAATTTAAAAAATATAGAAACAATTCATTTAAGAGCAGAAGAATTGGGACAAAATAAATTTTATAGGGAAAAATATGATATAGCAGTATCAAGAGCAGTAGCAAATTTAACAGTACTTGCCGAATATTTACTTCCCACTGTCAAAGTGGGGGGCAAGATAATTTGCATGAAAGGAAGTCAAATTGAACAAGAATTGAAAGAGGCGGAATTTGCTATAAAAGAATTAGGTGGAACAGTAGCTAGCCAAAAAGAATTTTATTTACCACAGACAGACATGAAAAGAAATATTATTGTAATCCAAAAAGTAAAAAATACTGCTCTCAAGTATCCGAGAAAAGCAGGATTACCTTCCAAACAACCTTTAAGATAAACATAGAAGGAATAGGATTTGGATAAAGTTTTATAAAAAGAGAATGTATGTTATAGGAATCAAAGGAAAAATGCAAACATGTAGTTTTCTATTATTTCCTACAACATACATTCTTTTTTTGTACTTTTTATAATGATAAAAGAAATTTGAAGTCGCATCTAAAATTTGGCAAGCTTATTTTTCAAAAATAATTTATAAAAAGTCTGCTCAAGTTTCAGTTTTATTTGTAAATTTTGCTTTTTTTTAAAAACGTAACTGCGCAAACCCGCATACGTCTAAGCAATTAGACCACTATATTTGTGGAACAATTGCGTGGAACACAAGTATCCGCAAGCAAAACTATTAGTATGATTGTCGTATTTTGTCGAATGGTAAAACCAATATGTAAACTTTTACTAAAAGAGAATAAAAAAAAAAAAAATAATAATAACCATTTGAGGCTTCTCTGCAATATGAATACACCGTAAATAGTAATTTAGGTAAAAGAAATTTTTGAAAATTTAAGAAAATAATATTGACATATGATAAATATTTGTATATTATAAATATATTAAAAAAGCGGTAAATATAACCAAAAACGAGTTTACATAAAACTAAACATAAAGAAAAAAGATCTAATGGGAGGGAGTAAATTGGGAAAAATAATAGCAGTAGCCAATCAAAAAGGTGGGGTAGGCAAAACCACAACAACCATTAATTTAAGTACAATTTTAGCCAAGAAAGGAAAAAAAGTTTTATTGATCGATACAGATCCACAAGGAAATGCCACAAGTGGTCTTGGAATTGACAAAGAAATAGATTTATCTACCTATGATTTATTAGTTACAGAAGTTGGAGCAGAAGAAATTATACAAGAAACCGGCATAAAGAATTTGAGCATTTCTCCTTCAAATATGAATTTAGCGGGAGCAGAAGTTCAATTAGTTTCGATGATGTCAAGAGAAAAAAGAATGAAAGAAAAATTAGATGTCATTAAAGATGATTATGATTTTATACTAATCGATTGTCCTCCATCTTTAGGATTGATTACCTTAAATGCCTTTACAGCAGCAGACAGTGTATTGATTCCGGTACAATGTGAGTATTATGCTTTAGAAGGATTAGGACAACTTTTAAATACAGTAGAGCTAGTAAGAAAACATCTCAATAAAAATTTATATGTTGAAGGAGCTCTTTTAACCATGTATGATATCAGAACCAATCTTGCCAATCAAGTAGTAAAAGAAGTAAAAAGGTTTTTCCAAAACAAAGTGTATAAGACAGTTATTCCTAGAAATGTAAGAGTCAGTGAGGCACCAAGTTATGGCATGCCAATCACTATCTATGACCCTAAATCAAAAGGAGCCAGGAGCTATGAGAAATTTACAAAAGAATTTTTGAAAATAAATGAGCAAGAACTTAAAGCACGAAATAAGGGATAAGAAGTAAAAATACACGATTAGTGAACAAACAAAAAAAAGAAGAAAAAGCTTAAGCTAAAAAGTTTAAGGAAGAAAGGATGATAAAAATGGTAAAAAAAACAGGGCTAGGAAAAGGGTTAGATGCTTTGTTCTCAATGCCTGTAGCAGAAGAAGAACAAAAACAAGCAAATGATATTTTAAAAAATTTAAAAATAATTGATATAGAACCAAATAGAGATCAACCGAGAAAGAATTTTGACGAAGAATCGCTTTCAGAACTAGCAGAATCCATAAAAATGTATGGTGTTATTCAACCAATTGTTGTATCTGAAAAAGATGGCTATTATGCCATTATTGCAGGAGAAAGAAGATGGAGAGCTGCCAAACAAGCAGGATTAAAAGAAATTCCAGCAATCATTAGAGAAGATGATGCCAGAAAAAATAAGGAAATTTCCTTAATCGAAAACATGCAAAGAGAAGATTTAAATCCATATGAAAAAGCAGCAGGTATTAGAGCATTAATGGATGATTATCATTTAACCCAAGAAGAAATTGCCAAAGTTTTAGGAAAAGGAAGAAGCAGTATAGCCAATTCTGTAAGAATATTAAATTTAGCACCAGCTGTATTAGAACTTGCTAAACAAGGGAAATTAACAGAAGGGCATTGTAAAGCACTACTTTCTATTAGTGATCCTATGAAACAATTTGATATGGCTACAAGAATGATTGAAAAAGGAGAAACTGTAAGGCAAGCTGAAAAAAAGATGCATCACCAAAAAGTCAATAAAGAAATAGCAGAAAAATACGATATTGTTTATCGAAATATAGAAGATTCATTTCAAAATTTTTTCGGTACAAAAGTAAAAATTGATGCAGGGAAAAGAAGTGGAAAAATCATAATTAATTATACCAATAATGATGACCTAGAAAGAATATTAGGATTAATTAACAAATGAGTATAGAAAGTGCCAGAAAATAGTAAGGCAAAAATATAGAAATTTACAAAATTAAAAGAAACTAGGAGGAAAAATTGGATTTTTTGCATAGTGATTGGTTTTTAATCATATTATTTATCTTAAATATTATTTTATTAATTTGTTCCATTATCAGTAACATTAGAATAAAAAACATCCATCAAAAAGATAAATTGTTTATGGAAAAATTAGGTAATGGAAAAAATATAAAAGAAGATTTAGACAAATATATGAATAGAGTAGCAAATACAGAAGAAGAAATTAGAAAACTTTCCTTATATTATAAAGAATTAGAAAATAAAACACAAAAATGCATTCAAAAAGTTGGAATTGTAAGGTATAATGCTTATAAAGATACAGGTAGTGATTTAAGTTTTGCAGTTTGCTTATTAGATGAAAAAAATGACGGAATTGTGTTAAATGGAATTTATGCAAGAGACATGTCTAATATTTATGCAAAGCCTCTTGAAAATGGTATTTCAAAATATAAAGTGACACCAGAAGAACAAGAAGCAATTGATAGAGCTATGAATGAGGGAAATCGCTATCTTAGTTGAAAAAATTTGAAAATTTTTCAAATTTAAGTATTGACAAACGGCTAAATACTGTGTTATTATAGACAAGGTTTAGCCAAATGGAGAGGTGGTCGAGTTGGTTTATGGCACCAGTCTTGAAAATTGGCGTAGGTTTGTAGCCTACCGTGGGTTCGAATCCCACCCTCTCCGCCAATCTATATAAGCGTAGAGATACTATTCTAACAATCTTCTACGATTTTTTTAACTATATATGAATAATTTGGAGAAATACCCAAGTGGTGAAGGGGACAGTTTGCTAAACTGTTAGGTCGAGCAATCGGCGCGAGGGTTCGAACCCCTCTTTCTCCGCCAAAGAAACATTAGCTGCTAGAAAGAAAGCTAATGTTTTTTTTAGGAAAATAATTTTACTACGAATTAATAGAATTAAAAAAACGCATCAGCAGAATTAGAATTTGTAACCATAAAAAACAAATTATGTTCACAAAACACTGGAAATGGTTGACAAATAAAGTATTTTAAGGTAAAATAAAAGGTGAGGTGATAAAAATGGGTGTTTTTAGAAATATAAGTTCACGAGTAAAATCGATTGAAGAAATAGTAGAAGATTTAAAAAACACAGGAGTTGCAAAAGACGAAGTTGAAACTTATGAATTTTTAAGTGAAGTTGTAAAAAAAGATATAAAAGATATCAATAAATTAAACAAACAATTAGATAAAGAATTTGAAAAGTTACAAAAAGCAGATCGAAAAATTGAGCAAATCGAGAGAAAGCGTGAAAAAATCAAAGAAAAGGTTCGGAGCACCAGCAGCATTAAAATTATCTAGAATTGTTTTTTGGAGTAAAAAAGGAAAAGAATATAGAATGCTTAAAAAACAATTAAAAATAGCTAAAACAAAAAGAAAAATTGCAGAAAAAGCAATTAAGCAAATCAAGGCACAATTAAAAAGACCAATGAACAAGTTAAAAGCTTCAAAGAAAAATTTAAAAAACAAGGGAAAAGACCTAAAAAGCTTATGGAGGCAATACAAGTTCGAAATGAAGCTAGTAAAGGATTTTGAATATAATAGGCCAAAACTAGAACAAGTTTATGACCAAGCAAGTATAAAAGCAATCGAATCTTGTGTACAAGCCTTAAAAGAAAAAGGCGAAGTGCCATTAGAAATAGACATAAAATCATTATGTGAAGAAATAGATAAAGCGCAAAAAGGTAAAAAAGGAAACAAAAAAGAAATCAGTCTTGTTAAAGTAGCTAGAGAGAGAGGAACAACGGTAAAAGAATTATTAGGAATTAGTAAAAAGAAGAAAGCAAATCAAATAGAACAAGAACAAAATCAAGAGTCAGAACAAAAAGATGCAGAAACAAGAACAGAAGATATGCAAGAATTTATGGAAGCCAATATAAAAACTAGAGATAAAATGCAAAAAGGCAAATATACCATTGAAACAGAAGAACAACAAGAAGAATTTGAAAATTCGGAAATAGATGTAGCAGCACCTACTTGGGCACAAGAAGATGTAGAACAAAACGAAAAAGATACTGCCCAAAGACCAACTTTAATGCAGGATAAAGAGCAAATTGAAGCAAAACTAAAAGAATTAAAAGATAAACATATAAAAGGTAAAGAAGTGGAAGAATTAGAAAAAGATTTAGCAAGAGTAGAGGAATTGCTAAGCAAATCACAAGAAAAAGAGCAAAAAGAAGAAAAGCAAGAAGAAAACAAGCAAGAAAATGATTTTAGAAAATCACTTAGAACAGGAATTATATTCCATAATTCATCAATAGATCGAAGAAAAATTGAAGAAATGCAAAAACAACAAAATAATAAAATATTAAAAAGCATGACTCCTGAAGAATATATGGCATATATAGGATATGTACAAACACAAAAACAATTTGGAAAAAATGTAAAATATGAAGAATTTTTACAACAAATCAGTCAAAATCCTGAAACAGGAGAATTGTATGCCAAAAGAGCCGTAAAATCACTAGAAAAGATAGAAGGCAATAAGAGTGAAGATGAAATTGAAAAAATGAGTGAAAGTGATAAATTCCTATATGGCATAGCAGAAGACTACAGAGACATTCAAGAAGAAACAATAGAACAAGCAGGACAGGCACAAACAAGGTAAAAAGATAAAAAAATGTCATTTTTTGCAATAAAAACTTGCAAAAAATAAGAAAAAGATTTATAATAAAAGAGAATGTGGGTGATCAAAATGAAAAAATATGTCATAAAAACATTGTTTTTTATCATAGTATTTATTTTAATAATGGGAACCCCTTATTCTAATGCAGATACTTTACATTTAGATATCACATCAGATGAATTTGTAGAACAGTTTGATCCAAACAAAGAAATGAGTAATGAGGTAGATGCGATTGCTACACCAATTTCTACATCAATTATTAATATTGTAGAAATAATATTAGGCATTATTCAACTAATAGGAGGAATTTTAGCTGTTATAGCAATTACCATGTTTGGTTTTAATCTAGTTTTAGCAACCCATAAACCTTTAGCAATGGATTTAGGGTTTGGAAAAACACCAGATGACCGAAAAGCTATGGTAGATTTTGCAAGAAGTTTACTAATTGGAGCAGTATTGTTATTCTCTAGTGGAACATTTGTCAAAATAATGTTAGGCATATTATTGGAAAGTGGGTGATTGAATATGAAATTGAAAAAAAATATTATATCAATCATTACCATCATAACGGTACTTATGATAAACTTAAACCAGGTTGTATATGCATCTGATAACTCTAGGGGCTGGGTACAAAAAGCATTTGATGAGGCAAATTCCTTTTTAACAGATGATAGTGTAGAAGACGATTTGGGAATTTTTGGTAATTTACTAGGAGAATTTACCAACATCATCCAAGGAATTAATGTTGTACTATTAGTATTACTAGCAGGATTATCAGCTATTTCCTTAGCAGTTGTTGGTGTTAAATATATCATGGCAGGTGATTCGCCACATAATAAAGAAAATGCTAAAAAAAGTTTACATACAGTATTTATAGGAATGGTCTATGGTTTTGGCGCATATGTTATATGGACAATCTCCATGGAAATTGTAAACTTAATAATGGGAGCTTTTGCTCAAGGTTAAATTTAGATATTAAATTTTTAAATATATTTTATTTGAAGAAGGGAGGAGAATTTATGAAAACTTTAAAAAAAGTATTCATTGTTTTACTTGTAATAGGATGTGTATTTGGAATCATGTCACAAAATATTTCAATGGCAGCAAGTGCAGATGTAAGTACAATTGTAGGAGGAGTTGAAGCACAAAACCCAGATTCATCTTTAGCAACAGATTTCCAAACTACGATTGGTAAATTACTAGGTTTCTTACAAATAGCTTCTGGATTAATTGCAATTTTAATGATTGCTATCACAGGTTTTAACTACATAGTATCAACACCAGATGTAAAAGAAGAAATGAAAAAGAAAATGTTCCCAATTATTGTTGGATTTGTACTAGTTTTCGGAGCAGTATCAATTGCTAGATTCATTTTAGGCGCAGTTGGAGCTTAAAACTAAAGAATTTACAAATAGAAAAAAAGCAATTTATGTTACAAAGCCATAAATTGCTTTTTTTCAAAAAAGAATATAAATAGCAAGAATAAATTATATACGTAAAGGAGGGATCTGTTGTATGAAAATATGTAAAAAAATTTTTTTAGCATTACTTCTAATAACTTGTATGTTAACAGTTATTCCGTCAAATTTTACAGAAGTTGAGGCAGCAAGTAGTGTAAGTTCTCTTGTTGGAAAGTTGGAAGGAGAAAAACCGGAAGATAGTTTATCTAGGGGTTTAAGAACAAGGATTAGTCAATTATTAGGATTTGTACAACTAGCAGCAGGAATCATATCTGTTGTTGTAATTTGTTTTACAGGTTTTAATTATATAGTAGCTTCTACACCTGATATGAAAGAGGAAATAAAGAAAAAAATGTTACCATTGGTTATTGGAATGGTACTTGTATTTGGTGCTGCATCAATTGCTCAATTTATTTTAGGTGCAGTTGGAGGTTAATAAAGTGAATGAAAGAAAGGGGTGGATGATATGAAAATCGGTAAGAAAATATTTGTATCATTATGTATCATTGTTTGCATGTTAACAGTGATTCCATCAAATTTTATAAAAGTAGAAGCATCAAAAAGTAAAGTAAGCGCCCTTGTAGGAACGATGACAGGAGATGAAATAGAAGACTCCTATTCAACTGAATTAATAGATACCATTAACAGTTTGTTAGGATTTGTACAACTAGCAGCAGGAATTATATCAGTTGTTGTTATTTGCTTTACAGGTTTTAATTATATAACAGCTTCAACTCCTGATATGAAAGAAGAGGTAAAGAAGAAAATGTTACCTTTGATTATTGGAATGGTGTTAGTATTTGGGGCATCTTCAATTGCTAGATTTATTTTGGGGGCAGTGGAAACACCAACGAATCCAGCTGCATAAGTTATCAAATTTTATCAAAATTAAGATGAGACACTTGCTAAAAAGTTACAAAAATATTACAAAAGTATTTCAAAAATATTAAAAAATTGCAATTTATGATATTTTTTATCATAAATTGTATTTTTTTTTTAAAATTTATGCTATAATTAAATTGTATTATTCTATTTAAAAAGGAAGTGATCATATGGCAGGTGGTCCATATAATATACCAAGAAATACAAAAGGAGAAGGAAGATTTTTTTATGTTTTCTCCACCAAAGCACTTCTTATTACAGTAGCTTTTGGGGCTGTTGGATTAGCAATATTCTATCCAATTGGACTTATCATTGGATATAGCAATATTGGTCTAATAGGTACTGCTATTTTTGCAATAATAGGATTTGTTATATCATCCTTTAAAATTCCAGATTCAAATAATTTTGAAATAACTAGAAAGGCTGGAGGAGAGTATATAGATCAAATTATATTGCGATATATTAAATTTAAAATGAGAAAAAATAAAATCTATACTTTTTTTACGGAGGAGAAGAAAGATGAGTAATGATAGTTTAGTGCAAATATTGGTAGTAATAGCAGGTTTAATCTTTTTTGGTGTTATGATATTAGTTTTTGCCCTGTTTATGATTCGCTCTAAAGAAAAGAGAGCAGAAAAGGAAAGAAAAGAAGAGGAAGAAGGAACCAAACAAGTAAAAAAATCGCAAGTTATTTATACACCAGAATCGATACTAGACTTTATGGATTTTGAAAAAATAGAAGATAATATGATTATACAAAAAAAAGGAAAGTTCTTAATGGTAGTAGAGTGCCAAGGTATTAATTATGATTTAATGTCTGAGATGGAAAAAGTTTCGGTAGAACAAGGTTTTATATCGTTTTTAAATACACTTAGACATCCGGTACAACTTTATATACAAACTAGAACCATTAATTTGGAAAGAAGCATAGAAGGCTACAAAAATAAACTAAAAGATATAGAACGAAAATATAATAATTTGCAAAATGAATATGAAAGCATTTTAAAAAATGAAAATACTACCAAAGACCAAATTGACAGAACAAAATATGAATTAGTCAAACAAAGAAATCTAAAAGAATATACAGAAGACATTATTAAAGATATTGAAAGACAAAGTTTAAATAAAAATATCTTAATTAAAAGATATTATGTCATTATACCATGTTATCAATCAGAGATTGAAGCCGGAGATTTTGATAAAACAGAAGTTAAAAATATGGCTTTTTCAGAATTATATACTAGGGCACGAGCTATTATTAATGCATTATTTGCTTGTCAAGTAACAGGAAAAATATTAAATTCAGAAGAATTGGTAGAATTATTATATATTGCTTACAACAGAGATGAGTCAGATCTATTCTGGATTGATAAAATGAAACAAGCAGGATTTGGAGAATTATATTCAACAGCACCAGATGTTATTGAGAAAAAATTAAAATTACTAGATAAAGAAATAGAAGAAAAATCAATCAAATTAGCAAATGAAAAAATAAATGAAGTAAGAAGAGAAAAAGAAATAGAAGCAATTGAAAAAGAAAAAAATCAAGAGGAATTTGTTACCAAACAAGCCAAAGAATTAATAAAAAAACATAAACGATATATTGGTGAGGAAGTTGCTCAAAAAGCAATGGACAAGTTAAATCAAGATACCAAAAAAGAAAAAAAATCCAATAAACACTTAGAGGAAGATAAGGAGGAAAAGGAAAATGGCAATGTTCAGGAAAAAGCAAAGAGAGGAAGACCAAGAAGAAAAGCATGAAGAGGAATATAAAGTTTTACATAAAAAAACCATTAAAGAAATAATTGCTCCTGCTGGAATTGATGCTTCTAAATTAGATCATATGGAAATTATATCAAATGTCACAAGATATGCTAGAAGTTTCTTTGTCTCAGGACTTCCAAGATCTTGTACTTTTCCACAATTATTTAGAAGTTTATATATGTTTGGAGATGTGAATACTTCCATTTACATTTATCCTGTATCAGAAGCAAGTTCTCAAAATGATTTAAATAAAACAATTGTTGAGTTAGAAACAGAAAGATTAATGGCCAATGAAAAAGGAAATATCAATAGGGAAAGTGATGTTTCGCAAAAAAGATATGAAACAGAAATTTTAAGAGACCAAATAGCAGCAGGTTTTAATAAATTATATGAAGCAACTATTGTTTCTACCTTATTTGCGTATAGTATGCAAGATTTGGAAAGACTTACAAAATTGCTTTCCAATGAAATGTCTAAATCATTAGTTAGTATAAAAAGTGCATGGGCGATGCAAGAAGATGCCTTTAAATCATGTTTACCTTTAATGGAAAATACGGTTAACAAAAGGCAAGTATTTGATAGACCATCTATGGGAACTGTATTTCCATTTTTAACCTCTGAAGTAGGACATCCAACAGGGGTACCTTTGGGAATTAATAAACAAACAGGAGAACCCATTTTATTTGATAATTTCCATCCATCTTTAACCAATTATAATATGGTTATATTTGCAAAGTCAGGAGCAGGAAAATCTGTTACCATGAAAACTTTAATTTCCAGATCTTCTGTTTTAATGGGAATCGAGAGCCTAGCACTAGATGCAGAAGGAGAGTATTATGCTGTTGCAGAAGCACTAGGTGGTATCAATGTTATTGTAAGTCCTAATTCATCTACTGTTATAAATGTATTTGATATTGAGGTAGAAAAAGCAAAAGATGCTATAACAGGAAGAGAAAGAGAAATTTTAAATATTGAAAATAAAATAGAAGATGTAACACAAGCTTTAATGACAATGGCTAAAGGTAGTACGAAAACAGATCAAGTCAATGAGTTAACCAAACAAATTATTTCAGAATCAGTTGCAGCAGAATATGCATCCTTAGGGATAACAGCAGACCCAATGAGCTTATATGAAAATACAAGAATTACGGGCAATTTTGGAAGAAAGAAAAAATTAATGCCAACCATAGGTTCTTGGTATAGAAGACTAGAGCAAATGGCAAGTGAAAACACCAATGAAGATTACAGATTTCACTATAGTTATTTATTAAAAGTTATGAAACAATACATCAGAGAATTTGGTGGACAAATGGCTTATTTTGATGGACAATCTAGTTTTGAGTTATTAGATGGATCACCTTTTATTAATATTGATATTTCCCAATTAGAGGAAAGATTTGCAAGACCTCTTGCACAACAAATTTTACTTTCATGGATTTGGGAAAAATTTGTTAAGAAAAATAGTGAAGATAGGAGAAAGGCAAGGCAAAAAAGAGTAATTGTAGATGAGGCATGGATGTTATTGCCATTCCCAGAAGCCGTAGACTTTTTAAATAAAATGGCAAGACGTGCCAGAAAAAGAAATGTATCTCTTGCTATTATTTCACAAAGATTTCAAGATTTTTACGAAAAACCAGAAGCACAAGCAGTACTTACCTCATCTGATACGAAATTATTTTTAGCACAAGATAAATCTGAAATTGCTCTTTTACAAGAAGTATTTAAACTAAGTTCTGGGGAAGCAGCATTTTTAGTTACTTGTACGAGAGGAGAAGGACTTTTAAAGGTTGGATCAGAAACAGCCATCTTACAGATTACGCCAACCGCAAAAGAATTTAAGTTTGTAGAGACCAATTTAAACAAGTTAGCCAAGGAAAGTAAATAGTGTTTCGTAAGAAAATATTTACCCATAAAAGAAATAAAAAATAAGAAGAAAGGAAATCAAAATATGAATGAAATACAGTCTAAATTAAAATATATTTTTATACTCATTTTATTTGTCATATTCATATTTGGATTTCCCAATCCACAAACTTATGGATATGAGATACATTATGAAGATGAAGGCCCAGATGTTGAAGATGAGAGTACCAAGTGGTATTTTACCTATTATTCAGATGGAAATGGGGGCTTAGGACACATTAATCCACTCACAGGAAGTAGCTTTGTACAAGAGGATTGGCAAGTAAATGAAACATATGGGTGGCATGAATGGACCTATAATGGAGTTACCTATGTTGTAATGGCTGCAGCCACACTAGAGGGGCTAGATGAATTACCAAATTCGCGATATCCTTTTATTGATAGACAAGATAATATCCATTATTTCCACTATGGTACAGCCGATAATGATTGGAATTATTCTACTTTTCAGTTTCAATTTGTGGATAATGATGATACAACCATTTATAATGGAATTGTTTTAGATACTTGTGAGTTAGCACTTGATCCATCAGACCCTAAGTGGGATGAGTTAGGATATGGAGCCAAACCAGAAAATACACAATGGCTAGATGTACATGTACCAATTGGTTATCCAGAAACAAGTAAATATGCTAAATTTAATGGAAAAGAAATCAGATTAACATCTACAGGAACCTTTTCTTCCAGTGCAGGAACGACAAGTACAACACGAAAAAAAGAGTTGTTATTAGAATTATTAGCAAAAGGATTGGGGATGGCTGGTGATTTTCTACAATTATTAATAAATTCACTAGAAACCAGTACATCAGCGGTTCAGCTTACTTACACACAAAATGAAATAAAAGCAAAAAACAATTTAGCAGAGGCAATTCAACTCGAAGATGCTGGTTCAGAAATAGAAAATGAAACTATCAAAACCATTAATATTTCCGATAAAATTGATAATGAAGCGGGAAATAAAGTAACTGTATTTACAGCAAATACAGAAATTCCTGTTATTCCAATTGATGCTTACACATCTTCTATTGATCAATTACAATTATTTGATATTAATTTTTTTGATACCACAAATGAAAATTCCAATAAGTATTGGAGAGTTATTAGAAACGTAGTTTCTGTGGTTAGCCATTCTGTTTTATATATAGCTGCAGCATTATTAATTACCATGTTAATTTGGAGAAGTATATTACTGGTAAAGTCATCACTAGGGGATGACCCAGAAGGGGCAGCAGAATCTAGAAAAATGATTGATAATTGGGTAAAAGCTATATTTTTAATCAGCATAGTATATGTTATTATGACATTATTAATGTATTTATATAAAAATGTATTAAGTATTATTTTAAATGGAAATGAAACATTGTACCCGATAAGACTTAATGTTGAAAATGTATATTCTTTTAATACAAACTATATTGGTTATTTTAAATATATGAGTTTACAAGCAGATGTGTTAGCATCTTTAAAATATTCATTTATTTATTTTTTAATGACTTGGTTTGTTATGGGGCCATGGTGTCTATTTATGTTAGCAAGAACCATTATCATAGGTGGACTTATCATGGTAGCACCACTTGTAGCAGTTACTGCTATGAGAGAAAAATCACCTAAAAAAGGATTTAATTTAACCAATATTTTACAATTTAACAATTGGTTAAAAACCTATTTAATTTGGCTTTGGATACCATTAATTGTAGTGATTATCTATAGAATTGTTTTACAAGTTGGATAGAAAGGAGGAGCTGTGGGAAAGAAAAGTATTGTAAAAATTTTAATCATTCTCATTTTCTTTTTGACAATAACTACAGGAAAAACTTATGGAACTGTTGGAACTGGGATAAATAAAAGCCTTACAAAATGGACAAGTCTATCTGTTGGAATGGAAAAAGAGGAAAAACAACAAATGGTTGATGAGTTTTTAGAAAAGTTACGTCAAGATTTTCAATATGAGGGAGATACAATTAATTATGAGATGAGAATGTTGACACAAATTTCTATTGTAAAAAAAACTCAAACACTTATATCTCAACTACCATGGCTCGAAGATGAATATACTTATACGGTAAGAATTCGGAACAGGAAGTGAAAGTGAAGCTTTAATCTCTGATATTAGTGAAAATAGCTTAATTAATACATATGGAGCACCAGCAAATCCTCAAGTAGGAGATAGATGGGAAGCTTTAATTATTGTTCAATCTACTTCATCTAAAATATCCTTTTTTATGGACGGTTATTTTTATGTACTGAAATTAAAAGAAGTTTATACAGGAGAAGAAGATATTAAACAAGGAATGGAAGTTACAATTGATGATGAGGCATATACATTTATGGGCTTATTAGATAGAGACTCTCCTGGAGAGATTGTTGAGAATGTTACAGATGCTACTTCCAAATTTGTTTTAGGGGTAAAAGAGTTTAAAGAAAATTTTGATCATAATGCACCAGGAACGATATTCACTATTTTATTAGATTTACTTAGAACTTTGATTGATGGAATACAAATTATAATAAATACCATTCAAACTTCGACTCTTCATACCTTATGGGATTTTAGGTTAGCCTATAGTTATGATTATTTAGTTTCTGATCGAGAAGCAGGAGAAGAAATGGAAAATGTAGACCCAGAAAGTAATAGATATGATAATAGTGCAGGCAATAGAGATATATATACCAATGTAAGTGAATTTATGGGAGAAGCTTATGTAACAGATGAAGAAAGACAAAAATATATTTATATTAATGGCGATACCTATGCTTTTGATAGTTCTACAGAAATACCAGTTATTCCAATTGATATTTATAACTTAGGAGTAGGAGACATTGGATTTCTAGATATCAATTTCTTTACAGGGGATGAAACACATGAAGAAGGATCTCCTTGGATGACTTTACGAAATATTGCAAGTACCATTATGCATATAACTTTGTACTTAGCAGCAGCATTTTTGATTTTAACTTTAATTTGGAATGGAATCCATATTGTAAGAGGCTCACTAGATACGCCAGAAAAACAAGCAGAGCGTAAAAAAGGCATACAGAGATTTTTTACTTCATTACTGATGCTAGTAGGTTCTATTGTTGTTATGGCATTATGTATTTTTGCAAGTGATATGTTAGTACAAGATTTAAAGGCAGAAGATCATGAACTACCTATTCGTGTAAATGTTAGTTTTTCTTCTGATTCTGAGATGACAGGATATAGTTTTAGTACGAATTTTACAGGTTATGTAAGATATATGACACAAATTCAAGATGTAGATATGGCAGCACAAAAGGCGGTTTATGTATTAGAATATTTAGCTTTAGTTATAGTAAATGTAATTGGTGGGGTATTTATGCTACTTAGAATGGTAGTGATGCTGTTTTTAGCAATACTGGGACCAATTGTTGCCGCTATGAATGCTTTGAATAGAGAAGGTAATACGGTGTTGAACTTTAAAACTTGGGCTGAATTGTATATAGCTTTGGCAGCTGTACAAATATTTTTAGCAATTGCTGCAAGGATTATATTAGAATGTTCCATATTCAATTAGATAGAAAATTCGCTAACAACAGGCAGAAAGGAGAATAAGTTTGAAACATAAAATACGAAAAATACCTATTGTCCTAATTTTAATAGTAATGATTTATGCCACTAGCTCTTATGGTTTTATAAAAACAGATTATAGCAGTAATATAATGGTAATGAGTTGGACTGGAAATTCTAAAACCAATGAAGAATTAACAGAAGATTTGAAAAATGCTTTTAACTATGAAGGACAAACAGCGACAACAGAAATAAAATTAAAAACATATATTACGATAACATATGTAAATGAAGAAAATAATACCTATCAAATCAATTTTCGGAAATTACAATGTAAATGTCTCTAAAGGAGCAGATGGTGAATTGTGGGAATTTTGGAATTGGTCAACAGCGACAAGTTCTTTTACAATAGATCAATTAAAAGAATTATTTGGACTAGATCAAAGTGTTACAGATGAGGACTTATCTCTAAATTATACTTGGAGAGTGAATTTAGTAGCAAGATCTGACGGAGAAATATCACAAGATAGTATGTCAGCTACTACCTATTATTTAAAAGAATTATATGCCGGAGATGATTTAGATGCGATTGATGCATCTGTAACAGATAATACAGAAATTGAAACAGGGGCAGACTTTGTAGATAACACCGTAGGAACTGTGGCTAATACATGGGATTTTGTAACAGATTTTATAGCTGACCAAGCAAAAACAGTAGCAAAACTAATTTTAAATGGGTTAATAGGTATTTTTGATGCTCTGCAAATGTTAGCAAATTCACTTCAAACAGCTCCACTGGGGACAGTGCTTGATTTTAAAATTACTTACAGTTATCAAGAATTAGTAAGAGATAAAAACAATGGCATAATAGCACAAAGAGCAGAAGAACAGGGGCAACCCTATGAGCAATCTAATGGAAAGCGAGATATGTATACCAATGTAAGCGAGTTTGAGGAACAAGATAGTGTGTCTTTTGAAGGGCAAAAATATATTTATATTGATGGAGAAGAAAAAGGTTTTTCGGAAGACACCGAAATACCAGTTATTCCGGTAGATTTTTATAATTTAGCTATTGGAAATATTGGTTTAACAGATATCAACTTCTTTTCTACCAATGGGAAACATGCGGAAGACTCTTCTTGGATGATTTTAAAAAATATTGCGGTAACTATTATGCATATTACACTTTATGCAGGCGCTGCTATTTTAATGATAACATTAATTTGGCATGGAGTTTGTATTGTAAGAGGGTCTTTAGATAATCCAAAAAATAGACTAGAACATAAAGAAGGACTAAAAAAATTTTTTATTTCACTTCTTATGCTAGTAGGTTCGATTGTGATTATGGCATTATGTATTTTTGCCAGTGACCTATTTTTAGGAAAATTTAGATCCGAAACCAATGAATACGAACTTCCTGTTAGAGTAAATGTTAGTTTTTCTTCTGATTCTGGCATGGATGGATATAGTTTTAGTACCAATATTACAGGATATATTAGATATATGGCTCAAATTGCCAATATCGATAATGTGGGAGAAAAAGCAGCATATACACTTGGTTATATGGCTCTAGTCATTGTAAATTTGGCAGGTGGAACGCTTATGGTATTAAGAATGGTTGGTATGTTGTTTTTAGCCATACTAGGACCAATTACAGCAGTAATGTATGCAACGAATACAGAAAGTAAAGGAATTTTAAATTATAGAGAATGGGTTAGCTTATATGCATGTGGGGCTGCTATACAGGTATTTTTGGCAATCGTTGCTTTCATTATTTTGGAAAGTACAGTTTTTAATTAATAAATAGAAACAAAAGCATAAAAAAAGAAAGGATAGAACCATGAGGATGGAGGAAAAGTGGTGAAAAAATATAGATATAAAATCATATGGATACTAATTGTATTTTTTATGATGATTCCTAAAAATACATATGCATTACACCAGACAGGAGAAAATGTTTCATCCATTATATTGTATAGGAAAAATTATGAAAGTTTAACAACAGCAGGAGAGATTCATGGAGAAGATATATTAGAAAGATTAAAAGAAGATTTTGGCTATGAGGGTGATTTAGTAACCCCTTTAAGAATTAGAACAACTGTTACCATAACAGATACATCGAAAAGTTTATTTACAGCAAGAAAATATAGTGTAACCTTAGGAAATAAAGAAATGGGGGAGTATACAAAGGATGGATTAATAGCAACATTTGGGTATGAAGAACCAGAGGGACAAGAGAATCAAGATATTGAAGTTGGTACAAGTTGGCCAATTACGATAGGTGCTGAAGTACATCAACCAGATACATCAACAGATGAATCGACAAGACCAATAGGTACTAGTGTGGTTTTTTATACTTATGTAATCAGAGCTTCTGAAATTTGGACTGGAAATGATGAACCTGCTGATACGCCAACAACCCCAGTTGATATAGACACAGGTTCGCTTTCAGGAGATATTCAAAATACAGTTAATACAGTTAATGAATTTGCTAATTTTTTACAAAATCCAATAGGAAATTTTTGCAATTTTTTCTCGGAATTGTTTATAAGGATATTTGATGCATTACAAAATCTTATGAATAAAATTCAAACGATTCCTCTCCATACAAGTGGAGATGATACATGTACCTATACTTATTCGCAATTAGAAATGGATAAACAAGCAGGATTAGATGCACAAATAGCAAAAGAAGAAGGCAGAGATTATGACCAAGATGCAGGAAATAGAGATGTTTATACAAATGTAAGTGGATTTAGAGGAGAAGATTATGTAACTTATGAAGGTCAAAAATATATTTATATAGATGGATATGAAAAAGGTTTTACAAGAGACACAGAAATACCAGTTATTCCAATGGATACCTATAATTTAGCAATAGGAGATATTATATTTGCAGATATTAATTTTTTTACACTAGATGAAAATAATGAGGAAAATTGGCTATGGAATATAGTAGTTACCATTATGCATATAACTTTTTATGTAGGAGCAGCAGTTTTACTTACGATTTTAATTTGGCATGCAATTAATGTTGTAAAAAGCTCTTTAGATAATCCAGAAGCCAAAAAAGAACATCGTAAAGGAGTAAAAAGATTTTTTATTTCTCTTCTAATGCTAGTAGGATCAATTGTAATTATGGCTTTATGCATTTTTGCAAGTGATATGTTTATGGGAGATTTAAAATCAAATACAAGAGAACTTCCTATCAGAGTAAATGTAACTTTTTCAGATACTTCAAATTCTGAAACAGAACAAGCAGGTTATAGCTTTAGTACCAATATTACAGGATATTTGCGATATATGGCTCAAATACAAGATATTGATAAATATGCTGAAAAAACTCTTTATACATTTGCTTACATGGTAATGGTACTACTAAATTGCATAGCTGGAGCTTTTATGACAATAGTAAGACCTTTGGTGATCATGCTATTATCTATATTAGGACCAATTATTGCGGTTTTACATGCTCTTGAAATTGAAAATAAAAAAATGTTAAGTTATCAAGAATGGGTTAAATTATATTTAATCATATCTTCTGTACAAATCTTTTTAGCAATATCTATTAGAATTGTATTAGAAAGCTCAATTTTTAATTAGGAGGATTTAAAAATGGATTTATTGATGATTATTTTACCAGCTGCATCTGTGATTGGTAGTATTATGTTTGCAGTATCCAAATTAAAAAAGACATTTGGAGTAAAAGTAGAAGGTGGTTCTTCTCCTATGTTAGGAGCAGGAGAAAGTAATAAAGCAAAGACCAAAACTTTAGAAAAACCCCCTGTACAAAATCCAGATGTTACAGGACAACCAAATATGATGCAACAAAATTATGGTGGAATTCCATCCGCAGGAGGTGGAGGCGTTGGTGCCAATGCAATTGTAGGTTTCATAAATGGTATTGGTGCTATTGCACAAAGTGGAAATGTTAAAAATAGCTTTATAGCAGGTCGTCAAATTACAGGTCCTGTTACTCAAAGTGGACAAATGATTTCCAATACCAAATTAAAGGGATTAAAACAATTAGATCAAGTAGGTAGTAATATTATTAATACAACCAGTCGTGGTAAAGTAACAATGAATCAAGGAAAGGCACAAACTACCATTTCAGATGGAAAAGTAAATATTAATCCATTAAATAATGCAAGTAATTATATTTATGGCAATGTAAAAAGACTTCGTTCTGTAAATGGAAATATTTATACACAACAATTAAAAATTAATGGAATTTCGAAAGCACAGACTTTAATTACCAAAAATTTTAAGGCACCAAAAGGAACTATGAGCAAAATGCAACAATTAGAGAGTGCTAGAAACTTTGGTTATTATCCAGAGCTTGGACAGTCAACAGAACAAGCTACAACCCATACAGTAGAAAAATTGACAGACCAAACAATAAAACAAATTGTAAGAAAAACAGCAAATGAGACAGTAAGACAAGTAATAAGACAGACTGTTGGAAATACAATGGCACAACAAATTGGTCAGACAGCTGGAGAAACAATTAGTCAAACAATGGGACAACAGATTGGTCAAACAGCAGGCCAAACCATGGCGGAGCAATTAGAAGAATCTTCAGGGAAAGGAATAGAACAACAAATTGGCGAAGCAGCAGGGCAAACAGTAGCACAACAATTGAATCAAGCCACAGGTCAAAATCCTGCCCAACAGATTGGTCAGGCTGCAGGTCAGATCATCGTACAACAATTAGGTCAAACAGCGGGAACAAATATGACGCAACAGATAGACCAAACAGTGATACAAAATATGGCTCAACCACTAGGGCAAATAGCAGGTTCAACAACAGTGCCATCAATAGTACAAGGAACTGGAACACCAAAAACATTGATTAGTGGAACCAATATGGGATTAACTTTAAATGACTTAAAAGTAGCACCAGTTTTACTTGGTGCAGATGGAAAACCGATCCGTTATAGTACTTCTGATCCAAAGCAACAGTTAAAAATGTTAGAAATGCAAGATGTTTATAGTGATAAACAAAATGCAAACTTAACACCTGCTCAAAAACATGAATTTTATACCATAACAAAAGCTGAAAAAACGGAAAGAATTATTGCTTCTGGTGGAAAAATTCCAACAGAAGAAGAAGGTAGTAAATATAAAAATGATTTAATAAGAGAACTTGTTGAATTGGCACCACAATTAAATAAACAACAAAAAATACAAGTTGTCAATCAAGCGATGGAAATGAGAAAAGCTAGAAAAAGAGAGCAACAAATAACGCAACAAGCGTTAGCCGCAGAGAGAACAAACCAAAAATTAAATGTAACACAAGAAAACAGAAAGGCATTAGATGATTTATTAAGAGATACCAGTACAGTATCAACTCATTTTAATAATTTTATAAGTGAAAATTTCGAAAATGTTCATAATCTAAGTGAACAAGAAATAAAAGCCATTGAACAACAAGCCAGAGAAAATATAAATAAAAGAGAAGATTTAACTTTAGAAGAAAAAGAAAAAGAATATGAAAAAATGAAAGATGAAATGCAAACAAAAGCATTAGAAGATAAAATGGCAGAATTAGAAGAAATGTTAAAAACAGAGATTTTGGATAATCCAGATGAGGCAAGAGAAATTTTAGGGGATAAAGGATTAGAATTATTGAAACAAAAATTGGATCAAATTCAAGCTGATCGAGATGCTATTTATCAAGAAATGTTAAACATGCAAAAGAAAAAGAAAACTTCATCTTATGAAGAATTTAAAAGAAGAAGAGATGCAGAAATGAAAAATGATCTTCAAAATGCAATTGGTACATTATACCCAGGTCAAGCCAATATTGTTTATCCAGAACAAACTGTTGTACCTTTTGTATCAAGGCAAGCACGAGAAAGTGAATTAGAGAGAGAACAAATTGGATAGGAGTAAATAATTTTGAAAGCCATAAAGAAATTTTTAATAATTGCTAGTATTATTAGTACTTTAATAGGTATTATTTCCTTTGTTATATGGTTCATTTTCCTTTTAGATGACTTAGATCTGATTGATTTAGAAGATGCCACTACAAGTGTAAACACAGGGAACTCAATTGATTTAACCATTTCAGATGCGGAAATAGAAGATTTATTGACCATGTCAGAACAAGAAGTATGGCAAGGACTAACAGGTGGATTATTAAGTGCTAGACCTTCAGAAGTACTACCTGAAAATGCAGGCCAAATAACAGAAGCTGTTACAAGTCAATTAGAAACAATAACAGTTCCTACTTGGGCATGGGAAAATGAAGGAGACACAACCAATTTAAATAAAGTAACCAAAAATAGAGAAATTCAAGTCAATAGATTTCTTGCTAAATTATGGACAGCGTTTTTTACGGATTTATATAATACAGATCCTAATTTTGTGATTGCAGAAGGATATTTAGGTGGTTATAGACTAGATGGAACTGGGGTTGGGCAAATTGGATATAAATCTGCCCATACCTATGGAGCAGCAATTGATATCAATGCCTATGAAGCTGGAAATCCATATGGAAGTCAACAACCTTATACAAAAGAAGAATGGGAAGCTTTGCCAGAAAATCATGTCAAATACCAAACTATTTATATTGATTCACCTATTGTACAAATTGCCCATAAATATACTTTATTATGGGGTGGAGAATGGAATGGAACTACAAAAGATATTATGCATTTTAGTTTTGTGTGTGATGGAAAAACAAGAGAAGAGAGACTACAGTTATTTGCCAATTAGAGTTTAGATAAGGAGAATATAGTTATTATGGAAAAAAAGAAAAATATAAAAAGGATTATTATCATATTAGGTGTCTTATTTATTCTATTAATGGCTATGATTATATTATTACAATTGGGAAATAATTCAAGTGATGAAGAAAACACAATATCCGAAAATTTAATAGATTTAGAAAATACAAATCCCAATAATACCAATTCAGAAAATACAACACAATCTAATATGACAGGAAATGATAATGGAGTAGAAGAAGAGACAGAAAGGTTACAGAAGGTAAGTGATAATGATACTTATTTTTTGGTTCAGTATTGTTTAAAATCATTTTATGATGAAAATGATTTTGAGAATATCTCTTTAGATTTAATAGATCAAGAAGCAAAAGAGAGGTTAAATTTAAATGAACAAAATATGCTAAACCTACAAAATAACGGATTTTGTGTGGATGAAATTTTACAACAAAAAATAAATGAAGTAGAAAGTATTTATGTGGTAAAATATCGATTAGGGGAAACAACAGGAGAAATTACCAATAAAGTTGTTTGGATTAGAATCAATCAAAATAATCAAGTATTTTCTATTTATCCATATGAATATTTAAGTGAATTACAGATGCTAGATTTAAGAGACAATGATGTGATACAATTGGAAAATGTAGAAGATATAACTAGAAATGAAAATAATCAATATCAGTCAAGTGATATTGTAACAACTACAGAAGCATGTATGAAAGAATTATTTCGAAGATATAAATTTGATTTATTATTAGATAGAGAGCATTTGTATGATACATTAGAGGAGGAATATAGAAATTTAAAATTCCCTGATTTAGAAGATTTACAACAATATATAAATACAAATAAAGCAGATTTATATTTAGATTCTATTGCTGCATATAAAAAGGAAAATTATGATACTTATACGCAATTTACAGGAAAAGGACAAGAAGGGGATTATTATATATTTCGTTGTACAAATTTAATGGAATATACGATGTTTATGGATAATTATACAGTTGTAACCATCAAAGATAAATATAATGGTGTTTTAGGAAATTCGCAGGCTAGATATTGCATTAATAGGGTAATACAAGCTATTAATAACAAAGATTACGAATTTGTTTATGAAAAGTTAAACCCGATACAAAAAAATAATTATTATCGCAACTTTTCGGATTTTGAAGAGTTTATTCATAATCATTTTTATGATGAAAATAATTATGAAATTGCGGAAGAATATTTAATTATCTCAACAGATGTATATCAATATGAGGTGGAAATAAGAGATGCAAATGGAGATGATGTCTCTTATAGAAGATTAACCATGGCAGTGGAACTAAAAGAAGATACGGATTTTGTGATTGGTATAACAAGTCCATAAAGTAATTTATATGATTATAATGGGAAGGAACAAAATAAGTAAATTAAGGAAAGGAGCAAAATATGAACCATTTTAAAAACCAACTAAAAGTGAAATTGAAAAAAATATGGATAGTAGCTATTATGGTTGTTGTTTTGCTACCTCTTTTTACTAGAAATAATGGACAAGTTTTAGCAACTCATGAGTATAACACAGGAAGTGCTACTATCACAACACTAGATGCTGGAGAATATATTAGTATTCCGAGCGAAATCCCCCAATCTGGTGGTTCTTGGGAAAGTGAAGATGTTACTTGGGCTGATGGGACTAGGCAACAAGAAATTAATCGTATTTGGGAGGAACAAGGAAAACAATATACAGAAGAACATTGGGCTTTTGTTGAAACCAATAATGGAGAAAAAAGATTATTAGTTGCTTTAAGTTCAATTTATGGAGAAACCGGTTCTTATGTTGATATTTATGTTAATCATGATGGAGAAGAAAAAATATATCCTTGTGTAATCGGAGATGCGAAAAGTGCTTATGACGAAACAACACATTGGTGGCCAAGCGAATCAGATCCTAATAGAGTAACTTATGGACATAGGCGGAGGAAATCAGGGATATTTAAATGTAGTAGAAGTTATGTCAGAATTACCTAATGATTCTCAACATAATGAGACAATGTCAGGATTATGTGATGAACTAAAAAATGTTACCAAAATTGTAAATGGAGGACTTTTTACGGAAAATCGTGATGGTCCTACGGGATTAGAGAATGGGGGTTATGTTGAAATTACACCAGGTGGAAGGAGTATTCATATTGGTTCACAAGAAGAGTGGTTAGCAACTCTTGAAAGTTTGTCAAATGAAATGCTTTCAGATGGAGATTGGATTTTCTCCTATGAAGAGAATAAAACAGATTATATGACAGCAAGAGCAGAGGATACCAAAAGAACCAATAGTGGATTATTTGTTTCACATGGTTTACAATGTTTTGAAGTATTAGATAGTGACATGAGTTTTTATGGTCATAGTGATGGACATATTCAATATAATTCTACCGATACAGAGACCAGAATAGGAAAAATTGCAGAAATTTTTGATTATGAAATGGGTGAAATTACTTTAGAAGAAGCGGATTTGCAACCAGGAGATATTGTTACTTATTACGGAGAATATACCAATGTATATATAGGAACAGATTCTTCTGGAAACAAGATGTGGTATGACGCAGGAAAAGGACAAACAACCAATTCGGAGGACGAAGGAGGAACCTATACCAAATTTACGAGAACAACAAATGATATAGGGTTAGATATTTCACATATTATCCGATTAAAATATGATACTACAATTAGTATAGCAAGTGAAGAAACTAGTTCAAGTAGTGATGATGAGTCAGATACTTTATTTGGTGCTATTGGTTCTTTACTTAGAAATATTTGGATTAGTATCTGTACTTTTTTTGAAAATCTTATTTTTGGAAGAGAAGATGCTACTATATGGTATAATTTTAATGAAGGAAACAATATGACAAGTAGTAGCAGCTCTGCATCACCAGGCTCGATTTCTGCAAGTGGTTATGTACAGTATTATCAAAATGATTATGCCCATGTTAGTTATGGTAGTTCTAATATTGCTAATTGTGGTTGTGGACCAACCTGTTTTGCAATGGTTGCCACTGCCATTACAGGAACGCGCATAACGCCAGAAGATGCTGTTTGGTGTGGAAACACATATTACGTTTGGGGGTTAGGTACCTCATGGTCTTACTTTGGTGCTGCTGCACAACATTTTAATTTGGATTGTAGAATAGTTGAAACTACAGATATTGATGTAGTAGTACAAGCATTAAGATCTAGGGCTTTAGTTATCTCTTCTCAAACGTCTGGAATTTTTACAAGTGGAGGACATTTTATTGTTTTATCAGGCTTAGATAATAATGATGGAATTCGAGTAATGGATCCAAACAAAAATAATGCAGTTAATAAAAGATATAATAATAGATCTTTTACAAAAGAAGAAATAAATGCTTCTGCATTGCATTATTGGATATTTTATTATTAAGGAGTAAAATAAATGAATAAAAAGAGGGTTATTGAAATTTTGATATTGTTTTTAACAATTTGCTTATCTATCTTGTTAGTAGTGATATTTAATTTAACAGTTTTAAATGAAAACACCAATATGACAACAAATGAGATAAACAATCAAAATACTAATATAAATATGACCAACACCAATAGTAATATTAATAATACTAGCAATACTAATACCAATACAAATACAAATAGCAATAATGGTAATATAAGTAACAATAATCAAAGCAGTAGCAACACGGTTAATACAAGTACGAGCAACAATACTACCAATAATCAGATTGATTATGATAATAGTGAATATATTTTTTACAATGAAGATGAAACAGGAGATGCTCAATATACCAGGGAACAACTTGATAATTTTGAATTGAATCTTGTCAATATTCCAGATACTGTTCAAAGTTATATTCGTGATTCAAACGAATTTTACCTATCTGTAAAAGAGTATATGTATAAAAATGGTTTGGTTACAGCGACAATTGCAGAATATGAAAGATATCAAATACAAGAAGAAACCAATCGATTAGCAATGGTTTTGCGATTAAATAATGAAGAACAAAATAAATTATTGGTTATTATAAATCTAAATGATAATACGATAGATATATCTAATTACTCATAAATTATGAAGATGGAATCATTATGAAGAAAATTTATCAGATTTTAAAAGAGAGGAGGCATATGGCTGTTGGAAAATAGAAAGAAAATATTATTTATCATATTATGTGTAGTTTTGGCTATATGCCAATTGGAAATAAAAGTATATGGTTATACACAAGAGGAAGTAAAAGAAATTACTGAGTTTAAAACAGTAGAAGACGACGGAGAACCAGAAGATTATGATATTTTGATTGATGCAAGAGACTTGATACAAAACCAAAAAATACCTTGTGTGCAGAGTTCAATAGATACTATATTATATCAGGAAAAAAATGAGTTAGATATTAATTTTTTCGATACTGCTTCCAATAATACCAATGAAATTTGGAATTTTATTAGTGGATTAGTAAGAAATGGTTTTCGCGTATTTTTAGCAATTGCTTTAGCTGCTTCTCTTACCTTATTAATTTATATAGCTGTAATTTTAGTATATTCGACGATTTCTAAAAAGCAGAGTTTTCTACCATTAGGCAAATTTTTTATGGGAGGAAAAGAACAAACACCGGGGCAGTATGCAAAAGAAAAAAGATTTATTGAGCAATGGATTATTTCTGTTCTAATTTTAGCCCTTTTACCATTTGCTATTATTTTAATAATTTCTTTTGCTGGATTTATAACAGATATATCCAATCAATATACAGTAGAAGAAGAGGAACTTACCATATTTGTACAAAATGCACAAATCAATGGTGATAATGTAGATTACTATTTTAAAACAAATTTGGAAGGATTATTGATGTTTCAAACACAATACAATTGGGACAATTTTACTGCCAGAAATATTATGTATATGATTTGTGGCATTATTGTAACTATTTTTAAAATTTTTCTTTATGTTTTGTTTGTCATTAGAATGGCTGTTGTAGCAGCTCTTACAACAATATCCCCTATTTTAATTTTAGTAAATGCTTTTTTGAGAATTAGTGGAAATAAGGGGATTTTAACGAATTGGCTTATTTTATATTTGTTTTGTATATTGATAAAACCAGTTATGGAACTTATGTATTTTATTTTAGTAAAATCAAATACATATGTTGTGCAAGAAAATCCAGTATATATTTTAATGATTATTGCTATTATGGTTACCATTATTATTTTCTCAATCAGAAGTATTTATAGAGAGTTTCAGGCAACGGGTCAAAAAAATGTGGTAAATCGAAATACCTAGTAAATAGGAGAGAAATATGAATAAATTTAGATTATGGATAAGTAGAAATGGTTTTAGAGTTTTTATAATTTGTGCTTTTTTGTTGATGATTTATTTTTTTATAAAATATTTAAATGATAGCTATAGAGATGATTTAGAAACGCAAAAGCAAGAGGTTTTATCTGAAATAAGAGAAACACAAAAACAAGAAGATTCTGTTTTGAACCGAACAGAACAAGAACAGATTGTAAAAAATTCCAATTTAGGACAAGTTGTAGATACATCAATTGAATATGAGAAAGTAAGTAATGTAGTTAATAAAATTTTAACTTACATAAATCAGGCAAATTTAACAACTGATAATGCACAGCTTAAACAAGATATTTATCATATGTTTTCAGATGCATTAATAGAAAAGCTCTCTGGCATGCCAGGAAGCACATTTGGAGCAGATAGTATATTAAATTTTACTTTTTATGTAGATGATATTAGTCAATATACTGTTCAAAATGTCTATACCTTAAATGAAAATCGTAATGTGAAAAGATATTTAGTTGAGCTAAGTTATAATAATTTAAATCAAACCAGCCTGCTTAGTTATCTTATGATTAATATGGATTATGATCATAACACATTTTCTTATGATGGTACTTTCAGCCAAGAAGAAGATATAACAGGTAATAAGAAAATAGAAGCTATTGAAAATAAGGGAAGTAACACATTTGAGTAGGGTTGCTGGTTTAGCAAGATTGTGGTATAATATAAGTGTAACTGCTAGTTGGCATTTCATCAAGAAAGGAGGTTGCTTATGTTAGAAGCAATCTGTACAATTATGATTGTAGTCTTAATGTTTTATGGGGTGATTAAGATTTGTACCGAAAAAGGAGCTGGCGTGGCCTATTTTCTTATGCCATGGAAATCATGGCGGTGGTATGGTCTTCTGGTAATCACCTTGATACTCCTCGGCTGGTGTAGTTAGAGGTGTATTACACAAAAAGTCTGGGGTTTAGCGTATTTAAGCCCCAGTTCTTTTTATATTCATTGATTTTTATTTACCAGTTAATAGAGAAACAAAACTAGTCAATATATTAGTTACAATATCTACTAATAGCCTAACAATATCATTACTATTGTATAAATCAATCAAATAATTTCGTACAAAAGGAATTTGCCATAATAGAAAGAAAATAAGAGCAAGAAGAAGAATAGCTAAAATAGCGGCAAAAAATGTTTTTATTTTTTCTTTCCATGTTTTTTCATATTGAATTTGATAGCCCATATTTTTTAAAGTATTTATATAAGCTTGATTATAGGCATTTTGATAAGCATTGTTATAGGCTTGTTGTATCGCTTGATTATATTCCTTTTGCAGATTTTGATTTTCAGCATGTTGTTGTTTGACATCAGTTGGATTTTTTATAATTTTTTTTGGTAAGTCTTGATTATCAGGAGTAGAATTTTTTTGCATATTACGGTATTTTAATTGCTCTTCTTTTATTTTTTGCATTTTTAACTGCCTATCATAAGTTTCTTTTTTCTGTGAATTCGATAAAGTATCATAAGCTTCATTAATCATCTTTATTTTATTTTCTGCCTCTTGTTTTTTTTCATTTGGTTGTAAATCAGGGTGATATTTTTTAACAAGAGCTTTATAAGCTTTTTCAATAACCTCTGGAGAGGCATTTTCCGATACTTCTAATATTTCATAATAGTTTTTCATTGAATTTCTCCTAATTTTCTTGTTTTATTTTAATTTTTTCATTTGTAGTTACTTCATTTTCCTTATCAATAGCTTTCTTCTCATTTTGTTTTAACTTCAAATTGTCCTTCGCAACAGTCATCAAAAGTTTAATTCGGTTGGCTTGGTTTGTCTCACTTGCTCCTGGGTCATAATCAACAGGAGTGATATTAGCAAGTGGGTATTTACTACGGATAGTTTTAATAACACCTTTACCAACCACATGATTTGGAAGGCAAGCAAATGGTTGAACACAGACAATATTTGGAATATCATTTTCTATATATTCAATCATTTCAGCTGTTAAAAACCAACCTTCACCTGTTTGATTTCCAATGGATAAAATATCTTTAACTTTGTCTTCCAGATGCCAAATATCACAAGGTGGTAAGTAATTTTTATGAGATTTTGCTAAAGCAATTTTTGTATCTTTTTCTACTAAATCGATTAAGTTTAAAGCAACTTTACTAATGGCACTTGAAATTTTATTACTATTTAATAAAGTATGGAAGGTAATTCTATGAGTCGCCATAAATTTAATAAATCCCATAAAGTCTGGTAAAACAACTTCTGCTCCTTCTTTTTCCAGTAAATCTACCACATAATTATTGCCGAATGGATGATATTTAATTAAAATTTCTCCAACAATACCAACTCTTGGCTTCTCTTTGGTCATATCTACTTCAATTTTTTCAAAGTCATTTACCATATCATAAATGGCTTGTTTAAATTCTTGATTGGTACAACCAGTAACTAATTTTTTCGATTTTTCCATCCATGAGTGAAATATTTTGTCAGTATCTCCTCTATGTAATTCATAAGCTCTATTTTTATGAAGCATTTTTTGCAATAAGTCTCCTAATAGTACGGCTTTAATAAGTTTGTCCACAAGCTTTGGTGTAAGCTTAAATCCTGGCATTTTTTCCATTCCAACTACATTGAGAGAAATAACAGGAACCTGTTCAAACCCAGCATCTTTTAAGGCTTTACGAATAAATCCAATATAATTTGTTGCTCTGCATCCTCCACCTGTTTGTGACATAATTAAAGCTGTTTTATTGACATCATATTTTCCAGACTCTAGGGCTTCAATCATTTGACCAGTAACTAGGATAGATGGATAACAAGCATCATTATTAACATATTTTAAACCAGTTTCTACAGTATGCTGGGTACATTCTCTTAAAAGTTCCATATGATAACCACAAGA
>CALXRJ010000085.1 GCA_944390615.1 uncultured Clostridia bacterium
TAGAAAAAGAATTAGAACCCTATGAAAAAGTACTAGCATCAGATATCCAACAACTAGAAACCGTATGGAGCAATTTAGAAAATTGGGATAAAGCCTATATGTTAACAAACCAAGTAGAATTTTTAAAATGGCCCTCTTCTCGAAAAATTACCCATCCTGAAAAAGATAACGCAAAAAAAATTAGAGATAAAGTAAAAAAGAATTTTACAGACAAGAGGGATAAAATTTTCACCTCTAATTCAGAAGAAGCCAATATAGATTTACAAGAAATGTATGAAATATTAGTAAAATTAAAACAACTAATTTTGGATTTTGATGAAAAATTTAAAAAAAGTAAAAAAGAAAAAAATATAGTAGATTTTAGTGATATAGAACATCTAGCACTTGAAATTTTAATCAAAGAAAATCAAGGCAAAATAGAAAGTTCCGACATAGCCAAAAAATACCAAGAAAAATTCGTAGAAATAGCAATAGACGAATACCAAGATAGCAATTTAGTGCAAGAATATATTTTAACCTCCATTTCTAGGGGAAATAATATTTTTATGGTAGGAGATGTGAAACAAAGTATTTATAAATTTAGACAAGCTATGCCAGATTTATTTTTAGAGAAATATCAAAATTATGGGGAAAATACAGCAAATGAAAAAGGCTTAAGAATCAAACTATTTAAAAACTTTAGAAGTAGAGAAAATGTACTAGAAATTACGAATTTACTATTTGAAAATATCATGGGAAAACAATTAGGAGAAATAGATTATACAGAAGAAGAATATTTAAATTTAGGAGCTTCTTACCCAGAAAGTAAAGAAAATTTAATGACAGAAATTAACATTTTAGATCCAAACCAAGATGAAAATTGGCAAGAAGACCAACCAAATAGTAAGATGCAAGCCAACCAAAACCTAGACCAAAAACAAGAGCTAATGTCAGAGCAAGAAGAAATGCAAACCACAAAAGATGGTGTAGAAGGAGAGCAAGAAGAACCAGAAAAATTAGAAGACATAGAGCTAGAAGCCAAATTTGTAGCAAAAAAAATACGAGATTTATTAGATAGTGAGTTTCAAGTATATGACAACAAAAAACAAAAATTTCATAAGATAACATATAAAGATATTGTCATATTACTTCGTTCTACCAAAAATAAAGCCAATATCTTTGAAAAAGAACTAACCATGCAAAATATCAATGTCTATTCAGATACTTCTTCTGAATATCTAGAATCCTATGAAATCCAAATTATAATGGACTTATTAAAAATTATTGATAATCCTTATCAAGATATCCCATTGGTCCATATTGTGTTATCTAGTATTGGTATGTTTACCAATGATGATTTACTAGAAATAAGACTATGTGAAAGTCAAGATGATTTTTATACAGCAATGTTGAAATCCAGACTTTCTGTAAAAGAAGAATTAAAAGAAAAAATAGACAACTTCCTAGAAAAAATCGAAAATTTTCGTAAAAAAAATCAAATTTTAGATTTAGATGAACTAATTTGGACAATTTATGAAGAAACAGGCTTCTTAAACTATGTAGCATTAATGCCAAATGGAAGTTTAAGAGTAGCCAATCTAAAGATGTTATTTGAAAGAGCAAAACAATATGAAAGTGCTTCCTTTAAAGGTTTATTCAATTTTATTAACTTCTTAGAAAAAATAAAATTAGGAAGTGGAGATTTAGGGGCAGCCAAACTCATTGGAGAAAACGAAAATGTAGTTAGAATTATGAGTATCCATAAAAGCAAAGGATTAGAATTTCCTATTGTATTCTTGGCTGGCACTGGTTCAAGTTTTAATATGCTAGATTTAAATGCAGATATTTTATTACATCAAGACCTTGGCATTGGAGTAAAATATATTGATTATGACAAACAAATAAAATATGATACCATATCCAAATTAGCTTTAAGAGAAAAACTTTTAGAAGAAAATTTATCAGAAGAAATGCGTATTTTGTATGTTGCTTTAACGAGGGCAAAAGAAAAAATTTATATAACTGGCATCCAAAAAGATTTTGAAAAAGAAAAAGACAAGATGCAAGAATTGGTTGATATGTATCCACTAGAAAATGGAAAAATAAATCCAATTTTGCTAAAAAAATACAAAAAATATATCAATTGGATTTTACTGAGTTATTTCTATCATCCAGAACAAGCCAAAAAAATCATGCATATAGAAGTTTGGAAAAAACAAGATATTGTAAAAAACTTAAAAACAGAAGAAAAACAGGAAATCAATTTATGGAAATTACTAGAAGAAAATGCAAAAGAAATACCAGAAGAAGAAATCATAAAATTAAAAAATCAATTAATATGGGAATATCCTTATCAAGATTTAATCAAAATCCCAACCAAAGAATCTGTTACCAATATTGTTCACAAAAAGGTAGGAGAAGGAATGTATTCTTTAAAATTAGAAGATGAAACGTGGGAAAAAGAAAATGAGATTTTAGAAGAAATGGACAAGAATGAGAAAGAAAAAGAAGAGATAGAATTTCCTAAACCAAAATTTATCATTGGAACAGAAGAAGAAAAAATAACCTCAGCACAAAAAGGGACATTAGTTCATTTGTGTATGAAAAATTTAGAATTTGGAAAAGACTATCATTTACAAGATATAAAAGACCTTCTGGAAGAACTAAAAACAAAAGAAATGATTACACCAAAAGAGTTAGAGGCAATCAACCTCTATAGTATACTAAAATTTACAAAATCAAATATATGGCAAGAGCTAAAAGAAGCAAAAGAATATCATAAAGAAGAACCTTTTTATATCCATATACCTGCTAATGAGGTAATGGACACAACAGCAGATGAAAATATATTAGTACAAGGAATTATCGACTTATATTATATCAATAAAAAGGATGAACTAGTACTTTTAGATTATAAAACAGATTGGGTACCAAAAGGACAGGGTCTTAATGGTTCAGAGCAAGTTTTAATAGATAGACATAAACCACAATTGATGTTATATAAAGAGGCTTTAGAAAAAGGTCTACATAAAAATGTGGATAAGGTATACATCTATTCTACCTCTTTAGAAAAAGAAATTGAAATAAAAGAATAAAAAGAAAGGAAGTTGAAAAATGAACAAAAAAATTTTAGCAATAGGAATTATTTGCTTAATTATAGTATTTGTGGTAATATATATAGGTATTACAAGACAAAAAGCAAATCAAGAGGAGGAAAATAATATGTATCGTTCAGGATTACATCATGCTACAATGGAGATTAAGGATTATGGAACTATAAAATTAGAACTAGATGCAGACACAGCACCAATTACGGTTTCTAATTTTGCTAAATTAGTAAAGGAAGGATTTTATGATGGGTTAACATTTCATAGAATTATAGATGGATTTATGATACAAGGAGGAGACCCATTAGGAAATGGAACTGGCGGAAGTAATGAAGAAATCAAAGGAGAATTTGAATTAAATGATGTAAAAAATGATATATCTCATACAAGAGGAGTCATATCAATGGCAAGAGCACAAGATTATAATAGTGCTAGTTCACAATTCTTTATTGTACATGAAGATAGTACTTTTTTAGATAAACAATATGCAGCATTTGGAAGAGTAACAGAAGGAATGGAAATCGTAGACAAAATATGTGAAGAAACACAAGTGGAAGATAATAATGGAACTGTATTAGAAGAAAATCAACCAATAATAGAAAAAATAGTAATGGATGATTAAGCACGCTTAGAACAAGAAAGGATCTAAAATAAGTATGAAAATAAAAATTACCAATAAAGTTCGAGCCATATTAGTTAGAAAAGGAAGAATTGCAGTTATTAAAGCCAGAACAAGTGGTGCTTTTATGTTACCAGGTGGAAAAATAGATGCAGGAGAATCTGCAGAAACTACACTTGCTAGGGAAATCTTAGAAGAAACGGGAATAGAAATTGAAACAAAAGAAATAAAAGGCCCATTTTTTCAAAATGAAGAAGGACATGTAACAACAGATGAACAAGGAAATAGCATCATGAAAAAAATATATACCAGGTTTTATGTAGTCAATGCTCAAAAAGATTTTGATCCTACTAAAATGAAGCTAACAGAAAGAGAAAAAGCGCGAGGTTCTAAGCCATATTGGGTGAATCCTGTAAAATTAGAATATTATTTAACTACCAGAAAAGATAACTTCAAAAGTGCATATGCTCGTAGATATGCAACTGAATTTTTAAAAGTTTACAATCAATATGAACAATTTCAAAGAAAAAACAAGGAGGAAGAAAGTTTATGGACAAGATAACAATAACAGATGATATTCAATATATTGGAGTAGATGACAAAGATTTAGATTTATTTGAAAGCCAATATGTCATTCCAAACGGAATATCTTACAATTCTTACTTAATCAAAGATGAAAAGAATGTGGTAATGGATACCGTAGATAAAAGAAAAACAGACGAATGGTTTGCTAAGTTAGAAAAAGCTTTGGGAGGGGAAAAAGTAGATTATTTAGTAATTTCCCATTTAGAGCCAGACCATTCTTCTAATATTAAACTACTTTGTGAAAAATATCCAGATATGAAATTAATCGGAAACAATAAAACCTTTGCCTTTTTACCACAATTTTTTGATATTCCAAACTTAGCAGAAAGAAAAATAGAAGTAAAAGAAGGAGACACAGTATCGACTGGAAATCATCTACTAAAATTTTATATGGCCCCAATGGTACATTGGCCAGAAGTCATGGTAACTTATGAAGAAAAAAATAAAATTTTATTTACAGCAGATGGTTTTGG
>CALXRJ010000086.1 GCA_944390615.1 uncultured Clostridia bacterium
TAAAATTTATGAAATGACGAATGTGATTGGAGTGTTTTTAGCCCTTCTTAATATAAAGTAAATGAGGGTGCGCGAAGTATGTAGCGGAGAGGCTCGTTTACTTTATATTTAGAAGGGCAAAAACACGCATTGAGCCGAGGAATGGAATAAATTTTATAGCAATACCAGCTTCTATCGGCTCATTTTGCCACTGAACTGTAACTAAAAATAGGAAAAGACCGACACGGATCGTTATTCTGTATATAGGGCAATGTTTTTATAAGATATTAGAAAAAACAACGATTGTAACAAAATTGTAATAAAACTGTAACAAAAAAGAAAAATAAAATATATTGTCGTAAAACCAAAAAAATGTTACAATAAAAAAGAAAAAATGCAGAAGCGAAAGGAGGAATTGATAAATGAAAAAAATAGGTATATGTGTTAGCATAATCATTTTACTAATCACCATTAGTATAGCACCATTAACTTATGCTGTCGGCGAAACATTAGAAATCAACCTCACTGGAACATCCCAAGTTGAGCAAAACGGCAATTCAGTAGAACTTATCTTATCCTTAAGTAATGTTACTGGTTTCCCAGAAGAACAACAAAAACCAGTTATTGGTTATGAAGCTATTTTAGATTATGACGAATCTATTTTCAGTTCAGCAGAGGTTGAAACGCTAAATAATTGGAGTATCAATTATGAGCCTACTACCAAAAGAATTACAGGACTTATCGATGCAGAAATAGCCAATCAACAAATAACCAAAATCACCTTAACTTTAAACGAAAACGTAGAGCCAGGAACAACGACAGTAAGATTAACCAATGGTTTATTAACTGTATATGATGAGTTTGACTTTGAATTTGAAAAAGAAGTCACAGTAACAATTGCTGCAAGTGATAATACAGGTGATGAGGAAAATCCAGAAGAAAATAATACTGCAAATGAAAGCACAGACGGAAATATAGTAGGAAACGAAACCGAAAACACCGCAGGAAGCACAACAAACAACACAGCAAATACAACCAATACCTCAATAAGTGGAAATCAAGACAGAACAACCGCATCCAATAGCTTACCAAAAACAGGAATGGGAAAAATAGCTTTAATCGTAGTATTAGTGTTAATAATAGGAATAGGATGCTTTGCAAGATACAAATCCATAAAACTAAAATAAAATTAAATAAAAAGAAAAAAATATAAAAAAACTATTGCATATTAAAAAAGAAAATGGTATAATATGTTCAGTTTAATAAAAAGGGAGGATTAAAAATGAAAAAACTATTAACAATTTCAATTTTAGCAGTAATGTTAGTATTAATGGCTGTAACAGGAGTTAATGCAACTACAAACGATAATTTAGCTGAAACTCTATACAACATGGGATCAAAATACGGAATGACAACATCTGATAGAGTAAAAATTGAAAGATATTTAGCTGATTATCCTGTAACAGAAGACGAAGCAAATGCTATTGTTGCAAAAGCTGAAGAAGCTGTAGCAGTTATGGAAGCTGCAGGAGTTACAGATTATAAAGAATTAACAGCTGATCAAAAGAATCAATTAAAATCAATCGCTAACGAAGCTGCTGATATTATTGGTGTTACGCTAGTTTTCAGAACAGGTGCAGTTGATGTATACAAAGATGGAACATTAATTGAAACTGCTACTTTAAGCAACAGTGGAAAACTTGCTTACACAGGAAATAATAACATAGTTTTAGTTGTTTCTGCAATAGCAGCTATAGCCCTAGTTTCAGTAGCAGTTGCTAGAAAGAAATTAGCTAATGCGTAATTTGTTAGGAAATACCATAAAAGCAACTATTATCCAATTAATAGTTGCTTTATTTATTACGGCTATAATCTTTCTTTTAGGTTATTTTTTATTTGGGGCTAGAATAAAAGAAGCCATCTCCCTAATTAGCAAAGTCTCAATTGATATTGGAGGAGAAAAAGAAGTTGTAGAAACAGTAATAGATGAAGATAATAAATTAAAAAATTATCCAGAATATGGAACCAAATATGCAACCATCAAAATACCAAAAATAGATGTAGACCTTCCTGTATACTATGGAGACACCTTAGAAATCCTAAAAAAAGGAGTAGGGCATTCCAGTGGTAGTTATTTCCCAGGAGAAGGTGGATCTATCATCTATATGGGACATAACTCCAGAAATGTATTTAGAAGATTTTCAGAGTTACAAATTGGAAACGAAATACAAGTTACTACTTCTTATGGAGAATATAATTATAAAATTTATGATATGCAACTAATTAAAGAGACAGAAGTAGACAAACTTCCCATTCAAAACGAAAAAGAAATTTTAATGGTATACACATGTTATCCATTTAACAACATAGGATATGCCACACAAAGATATGTCGTATATGCAGAATTAGAAAGTTAAAGGGGGAAAATATGAAAATGATCAAACAAATTATACAATACCTATTAGCAGCAATCTTAGCACTAGCCATACTTGCCTTTATTTTAATTAACATATTTTCTTCTACCATACTTAGCGAAAGTTATGTAATATCAAAACTAGAGGAAGAAAATTATTATGAAGAAATTTACCAAGACACCCAATCGAATTTTGAAAATTACATCTATCAATCAGGATTAGATGAGGAAGTTTTAAATAACATAGTAACACAAGAAAAAATAGAAGAAGACACAAAAAAAATCCTAAGCAACATTTATGACAATACCAAAGAAGAAATCGATACTGAAGAAATTGCCGATCGATTAAATCAAAATATAGAACAATCTCTTGGCGGAAATATATCTACCACGCAAAGAGAGGCAATAGACACTTTTGTAGACACCATTTGTGATGAATACAAATCAACCATTTCCCATACCAATTATGAAGAAAGAATCAACAACCTATATCAAAAGGGAATGCAATATTTAGATATTGCAAAAAAAGGATTATTAATTGCCATTGGTGTGTGTGTTATTTTAATGGCTATATTAACCATCAAGAGAATTTATAGAATTCTTGCCAAAATAGGAACAGCATTTACCATTAGTGGTTTAATTTTTGTTTTATCCTACGAATATATAACCACTAAAGTAAGAATTCAAGGAATCACAATTTTAAATAATGCAGTATCAGAAGTACTAAGAAATGTATTAAATGATATATTAAGTAAAGTAATAACATATGGTAGTATATTGTTAACTTTAGGTATTCTATTCATTATAGTATATGCCATCATAAAAAGTATTCGAAAAATAAAAAGAGAAAAAGAACAATATACACCAGAAAATTAGTTAGGGGAGAAATTAATGGAGGAATTAGATTTAAAAGAATTATTAAATTTATTTTGGAGCAAAATTTTCCAAATCCTATTAATCGTCATCATTACAACAGGAATTGGAGTCATTTATACATTTGGCTTTACAACTCCTACCTATAGTTCATCAACAACACTTGTACTAACAGGAGCAGAAACAGCATCTGATGCTGATGCGGCCAATTCCATTACAACAACAGATATCACCTTAAACTCAAAATTAGTATCTACTTATAGAGAACTAGTAAGAAGTAAAAAAATATTAAGACAAGTTATATCCAATTTAAATATTGATGCAAATGAAGAAGAATTAAAGAAAAATATCTCAGTAACACTACGTGAAGACACAGAAGTTATTGAAATAACAGTAGTTAATGAAAATGCGGTATATGCCGCAAAAATAGCCAATGAAATTGCAAAAATTTTCCCAGATATGGTATCTGATATTTACAAAATCAACAATGTTTACATCGTAGATGAAGCAGAAGTAGAAAGTACACCATCTAATATCAATCATCCTAAAGATATTGTAATTTTTGCTTTTATAGGTTTGGTAATAGCTATCATGTATGTATTAATCGCCAACATGTTAGACACAACTATCAAAATACCAGAAGATGTTGAAAAAGGATTTGGTTTACCAGTACTTGTATCGATTCCAATGATAGAAAATTTTAACACCGAAAAAGGAGGAAAGAGAAAATGAAAAAAGAAGTAATTGTACATAAAAATCCCAAATCTCCTATTTCAGAAGTATTTAGAACCTTAAGAACTAACATACAATTTATGAATGTAAACAAAAAAATGAATGTTTTACTATTAACATCCACCTTTCCAAGTGAAGGAAAAAGTTGGGTTTCCTCCAATTTAGCAGTTACCTTTGCACAAGCTGGAAAAAAAGTAGTATTAATTGATGCGGATATGAGAAAAGGAAGACAATATGCCATATTTGGAATTGCACCAAAACCAGGTCTTTCTAACTTCTTATCACAAGTAGAAATTGACAATAATGGTAGAATGTCTGAAAATGTGGGAGACTATATCCAACGAACAGAAGTAGATAATTTATATGTCATGACAGCTGGAAATGTACCACCAAATCCATCTGAGCTTTTAGTTTCTGCTCAAATGATAAGATTATTAGATGAATTAAAAAGTTTATGTGATATTGTTATCATTGATGGAACACCAAGTGAACTAGTTACAGACTCAGTTATATTATCAAGACTGGCAGATTGTACCATAATTGTAACTGCTCACAAAATAACCAAAAAAGATGCTTTAGAAAGAGTCATAAGAAATATCCAAAACGTTGGCGGAAAAATTGCAGGTGTTGTGATAAATAAAGTACCAATATCAGCAAGACGTTATGGAGAAAAATATTATTATTATGGAGAAGACAAAATTTTATCTGGAAAAGCCAATAAAAATAAAGGAAACCCACTAAAAAAGCAAGCTTCCAGGGCAATGGAAAACTTTAGCAGACCACTAACCAATAAAACAGAAAGTGATCTTGGAAAAAATAATATAGAAGAAGAAAATGATATCTTAAAAGATGAAGATGAACCATTTTTTGTACAAAATAAAAAAACAGAGCCAGAAATAAAAAAAGAACAAGACACATTAGATAAAACAAATGATATACTAAAACAAATTAATGATTATTTAGATAAAGAAAAGAAAAAACTATAGAAAAACAATAATTGGAAGGAGTAAAGTAATGATTGATTTTCACACCCATATACTTCCCAATGTTGATGATGGTTCAAAAAGTGTAGAAGAAACATTTGAATTATTAAAAGAAGCCAAAAAGGCAGGATTCGAAGCAATTATATCTACTTCCCATTATATGGAAAAATATTATGAAGTAAATGTTGCAGAAAGAAAAATTTGGATAAAAGCACTTTCAGAAAATTTATACAAAGAAAATATTGACTTAAAACTCTATTTAGGAAATGAGATTTATATAACAGAAAATATCATACAACTCCTAGAAACCGGAAAAGCAACGACAATTAACAACACCAATTACTTACTTTTTGAATTCCCACTAAATGCAAAACCAATGAATATATATGATTTTATTTACGAAATGTTACAATATAAAATCATTCCTATTTTAGCTCACCCAGAAAGATATGTATTTATCCAAAAAGAGCCAGAAATGATATATGATTTAATTCAAAAAGGAGTACTCATGCAATCCAATTATGGAAGCATATTAGGCCAATATGGGGAAAAAGCTCAAATCATAGTAAAAAAACTGCTAGAAAATGATATGGTTCATTTTCTAGGAAGTGATGTACATAAGAGAAAATCCATTTATCCTAGAATTCCACAAGCATTAAGTGAAATAAAACTGATAGTCGGAGAAGAAAAACTAAAAGAAATAACAACCGTAAATCCGCGATTAGTTTTAGAAAACAAAAAAATTGATATAGATGAGCCAAAAGAATTTAAATTATCTTTAAAGGAAAAAATGATGATTAATTTGAAAAAATAATAAATTTACTGTTAATAGAAAATGAGAAAAAACAAAAAATAGTTTCAGGTACTACTGTAAATCAGAGTGCTACCTGAAACTATTTTTGTGTTTTTCCCTTAAAAGCTTGAATAATCCTATAAAAATGTGATAAAATTAGCAAAGAAAAAGGAAGGAAAGCAAAGATGAGAAAAGAAGAATAAAAATAAACAAGGGGGCTTAAATAGCCAAAAAAAATTAAAAAAAGGAGACAGTATGGCAACAAATCTATTAATTTGTACGGAAAATTTAGGAACAGGTGGGGTAGAAACAGTAGTTTTTAATCAAGCAATTGCCTTAAAAGAAAAGAAAAATCAGGTATATATTTTATCTGGTGATGGAGAATATAGAGAAAAGATAGAAGAAAAGGGAATGGAATGGTTTCCTTATGATTTCCAAGCAAAAAATACATTTGACACACAAGATGTGGAAAAAGTGGTTTCTTTTATCAAAGAAAAAAATATTCAACAAATTCATGTCCATAAAATGATTTGTATACCATTTATGCTAATGGTATGTAGTAAAGTAAATGTGCCTTATGTTGTTTATGTACATGATGAATTGCCAGAGACATATGAATGGTTTATCAACAATTTTAATATATATGATTTATCTTTAAAACTATTTTTTGAAAATGCTTTCAAAATTATTTGTATTTCGGAAAATGCAAAAAAATATAATCAAAAATATTTAGGAATTGATGATAGCAAATATTTGGTCATCAAAAATAGTATTAATTTTGATTTATACAAGTGTGATCATACCATGCAAAAAAATTTACCAGAAAATTTTGCTATTGTTAGCAGAATTGCACATGAAAAATTTACCTCTGTTAAAAATTCAATAGAACTATTTTGTGCATATTCTGATCAAGTAGATTTTTCCACCAAACTTACCATCATAGGAAGTGGAGATAGAGTAGAAGATTTAAAAGAAATGATAGAAAGTAAGAAACAACGTTATTGGATTGAATATCAAGGGGCAACCAATGATGTAATTTCTGTTATCAATCAAAATGATGTGGTACTTGGCATGAATCGATGTGCATTAGAAGCAATGGCTATCAAAAGAATAGTCGTTTTAAGTGGTTATCAGAATTTAAAAGGGATGATAAAGCCAGAAAATATTGATTTAGCATTAGAAGATAATTTATCTGGTAATAATTTAGAAAGTCTATCCTTAGAAAAGCAAGTACAAGAATTATTAACTCTTTCTCAGGAAAAAATAGAAAAAATAACAGAAGAAAATTACAAAAAATTAGTAGAAAAAAATAATATGCTAGATAATCTTTATATCATACCAGAAGAAGTAGAGCAACATAAAATGGATTATGAGCTGATTTTTCCTGAGATAAATAAAATATTTCAAAAAATTAGTAATCTAAAACAAGAAAATGATAATATATGGAAAGAAAGAGAATATTTTAAAGAACAAGCTGAATGGAAAGAAACAGAAATTACAAATTTAAAACAAGAAAAAGAAGAACTAATGAGAGAAAAAAGTAAACTTTTAGAAGAAAATAAAAAAGATAAAGAAGAACTAATGGCTATTAAAAATAGGAAAATATACAAATTACTAAGCAGAATCACGCATAATACAAAATTTAAGTTTTGACAATATAGTAAAATGTGATATAATAGCTCCAAATATAAAAGAAGAAGAAAAAATACGAAATAAATGGTTCCAAATTGGGAAAGGAAGTAGAAAGATGCAAGAACAAGAAGCAGATTATAAAATAGTAGTTGACAATGTATATAAGACATTTAATGTTTATTTAGATAAAGCAAATACCGTTAAAGAAAAACTGCTATTTTTATTTAGTAGAAATCGAAAAGAAAAGAGGGAAGTTTTAAAAGGGATTAATTTAAAAATAAAAAAAGGAGAAGTAGTTGCTTTAATTGGAACAAATGGAAGTGGAAAATCCACTTTATTGAAACTTATGACAAAAATTATTTATCCCAATAAAGGCAAAATCATAACAGATGGAAAATTAACTTCTCTTTTAGAATTAGGCGCTGGATTTCATCCAGATTTTTCGGGAAGAGAAAATATCTATTTTAATGCTTCTATTTTTGGTTTAACCAAAAAAGAGATTGATGAAAGACTAGAAGATATCATCGAATTTTCTGAACTAAGGCCTTATATCGATAATCCAGTAAGAACCTATTCATCTGGTATGTATATGAGACTTGCCTTTGCGGTAGCCATTAATGTAGATGCTGATATTTTATTAATTGACGAAATTTTATCTGTTGGAGATGAACATTTCCAAAATAAATGTTTTAATAAAATGCTAGATTTAAAGGCAAAGGGAAAAACCATGGTATTTGTAACCCATAGTATGCAATCTGTCAGAAATTTATGTGATAGAGCAGTATGGTTATCTAATGGAGAAATCAAAATGGATGGAGATACAAACAAAGTAGTAGATGAATATATCAAACAAACAACATAGAGGAGGTATATAAGAGTGAATTTTAATTATAGTTTAGAACCAGGAAGAAGGCTGAAAAAAGTTGAGGAAACAGTTGAAGAGATGGAACCACAAATAACAGTTGTAACACCTTTTTATAATACAAGAAAAGAATTAATACAAGGAACAGTCAATGCAATATTAAATCAAACCTATCCATATTTTGAATGGCTGATTATAGACGATGGTTCTACAAATGAGGAAAGTTTAGAAAATTTAAATAAAATAGAAAAAATGGATAGCAGAATTAAAGTTTTTCATAAGCCAAATGAAGGATTAGCACAAACAAGAGATTATGGAGCAAGACAAGCTTCGAAAAGTTCTAAATACCTTTTATTTATTGATGATGATGATCAAATAGACAATACTTTTATGGAATGTGCCTATTGGACATTAGAGACTCATCCGGAAGCAACTTGGGCTTATGCTGATTCGGTTGGATTTGGAGCCCAAGAATATGTATGGAGAAAGTGGTATAATCCAGAAAGACAGAAAAAAGAAAATAACCTAGTTTCCATTAATTTCATTAGAAAATCTGATTTTTTTGAAGCTGGTGGATATGAATTAAAAGAAAAAAGTGTTTATGAAGATTGGAATTTTTGGCTAAAGTTAATCGCCAGGAAAAAGTATCCAATTAGAATGAGCTCAATTAGTTTATGGTATAGAAGAAAAGATGTAACAGATGGAGAGCTTGCAAAAGCAAGAGCAAATCATGAAAAGGCAATGTCATATATAAAACAAACAGCAAGCACAATACAAGAAACCAAAAAAGGAATTCAATACCCAAAACAAGATTACAATTGGGATAGCATTCCAGATGAAATAAAAGACATGCCAATACCAGTTTTGAAGAAAAATAATAAAATAAAAATACTGATGATGGTACCTTGGATGGTAACTGGCGGAGGAGATAAATTCAATTTAGATTTGGTAAAAAATAGCAATCAAGATAAATTTGAATTTATTATCCTATCTACCTTACCAAGTGCAAATGAATGGAAACAGGAATTTGAACAATATGCTACAGTTTATGATTTAACCTCATTTTTAGATAGAAAATATTGGATAAGTTTTATAAATTATCTGATCCAAAAAAATAATATTGATTTAATATTAAATACTTGTTGCCAATTTGGATATAATGCATTACCATATTTAAAAGCAAGGTATCCGAATATTCCAATTTTAGATTATGTGCATATGGAAGAATGGTATTGGAGAAATGGTGGATATTCAAGAGATGCTGCTGGATTTCAATCTGTTATTGATAAAACTTTAGTATGTAATCGAAATAGTGAAGAGATATTAAAGAATTATTTTGGAAAAGATAAAGAGGAAGTTGAAACAGTATATATTGGTGTAGATCAAGAAAAATTTAATCCAGAAAAATATGCAAAAGAAGAAATTTTAAATAAGCTAGGAATAAAAGCAGAAAACAAATATATTTTAAGTTATATATGTAGAATAGCAAATCAAAAAAGACCCTATTTGCTTTTAGAGATTATAAAAAAATTAAAACAAAAAATGGATAATTTTCTAGTAGTTGTGGCAGGAGATGGGCCAATGCTAAAAGAAATAAAAAATAAAGCAAAAGCAATGAAAATTTCAGAAAATATTATATTTTTAGGGAATTGTTCAGATACAGCTCAAATCTATGCCATCAGTGATATAACCATAAACTGTTCCATCAAAGAAGGAATTGCCTTAACATCTTATGAGTCATTATCTATGGGAGTACCAGTTATTTCATCTGATGTTGGTGGACAAAAAGAATTAATTAATAAAGATGTTGGAAAAGTTGTCAAATGTTATCAAAAAGAAACAGAAATCAATAATTATAATTATCAAGAAGAAGAAATAGAACAATATGTTACAGCAATCGAAGAAATCATCCATCATATTGATGCCTATAAAGCAAATTGCAGAAAACGTATTTTAGATGAATTTACCATAAAAAGTATGATTTCAAAAATGGAAAATATTTTTGAAAATACGGTAAAAACACCAAATACGAAAAAAATAGAAAACGGAAAGGCACTTAAACAATGTACAAATCTAACAAAAGAATTTATTACATCACATATGATGGGAACTGCACAAGAGTATGAATGGACAGCTAAAGAATTTAACAAAAATAATATTGATCGAGATTATGAATTTGAACAAAAACAAAATAAGTATGATTATTATGAACAAACTTTAGAATATAAAATAAAACATCCAATCGTAGTGGTGCTAAGAAAACTAGGAATTTACGATAAACTAAAACAAATAATAGGATGGGAGAAACATTAATGGAAAACGTATTTAAAAATTTATACAATTATAGGGAATTATTGAAAACGAGTGTAAAAAAAGAAGTAAGAAGTAAATACAAAAACTCCTTTTTAGGAGTTTTGTGGTCATTTTTAAATCCTTTGCTTCAAATAGCTGTTTATGCTCTTATATTTTCATTGATATTAAGTAACCAGCAACCACATTATGCGGTATTTTTATGTTGTGGATTAATTCCTTGGACATTTTTTTCATCTGCCATAAATAAAGCCGCTTTTACTTTTATTGAAAATGGAAATATTATCAAAAAGGTATATTTTCCAAGAGAAATTATACCGATCTCTGTTGTAACAGGAGAAACGATCAATTTCTTAATATCAACTATTATTATACTTGGGTTTGTTATTTTTAACGGATTAGGTATATCGAAATATATTCTGTTATACCCAATTATTTTAATTGCACAATATTTAATTGTTTTGGCAATTTCCTTTATCATTTCAAGTGTATGTGTTTATTTAAGAGATTTACAACACTTTGTTGGAATTGCATTACAATTATTATTTTATGCGGCCCCAATTGTTTATTCACCAAGTAGTATACCAGAGAATTATCAATGGATATTGAAATATAATCCAATGACCTATATTATTAATGCTTATCGAGATATTTTTTATCATCAAACTATGATAGATATCAAACATATATTAATTGTTCTTTTAATTGGTGTTATAGGATGTATCGTAGGATATTTTATTTTTAGTAAACTACAAAAAGGATTTGCAGAACAATTATAGAATAAATTTCATATAGGGAGAATAATTTGAAAATGAAAGAGAAAATAAAGGAACTATTAACCAATCAAAATTTATGGTTTTTTACCTTAATTACGGTTCTATTTTTTGGTATTTTATTAAGAATGGAATTTGCAATTGATTCTTATGCTACACTTACCTTTTCTATGGAAGAGCTAATTTCCCAATTCGCACCATTAGGAAGATTTGTTATTTTATGGGTAGGGGGTATCATCCATTTATTCAACTTAAAGTCAGAAACAATCTATATGCTTTCCTACTTAGTAGCTATCCTTTGTATGATAATTAGTTTATATAAATTGTATCAAATGATAAAAATAGATGTACAAAATCCAATCGCAAAAAAAATCATACCAATTCTAATTCTCTTAAATGCTTTTTCAATTGAACTATTTTTGTTTATTGAAAAAGGAGTTATGTTATTTGGCGTATGTATGTGTGTGTTTGCAGCAAGTGATATCAAAAAATGGTTAGAAACCAAGAAAAAAAGATATCTTCTTACTACGTTTATTTTTATGTTATTAGCCAACTTTTCTTATCAAGGAGTGGTAGGGATTTTTGTTGCCATATCTTTGGTATATATATTAAAATATGCAAAAAATATGAAACAATTTATAGTAAATAATGTAGTTGTAGCACTAAGTTATGGAATTCCTGCTATAATAGACTATGTTTTAGTAAGGCTGATTTATTCTTCTGGCAGAGTAAGTGGAAACATTAATTTAGCAGAATCTGTGCGAAAAGTAATTGTTAATACACAAGATATGATTACTTCTACTTATGGTATTTTACCAAAATATTTTTTGATGATTGCAATTTTAATAGTAATCATTCTATTAGTTTATGCCATCCTAAAACAAAAAGTAGAAAGAAAAACAAAAATAATAGATCTTTTAAAGATAATCTATATTTTAGCAGGTGTTATGGTAGCAACAGTTGCACCTCAACTTATGCAGAATACAGATGCGATTTGGTTTGTGGCAAGAAGTACTTATACCTATGCTTCTTTATTTGGAATTTTAGTTCTTTACTTATGTATGAATTATAAAATCAATCCAATTTCACAAGGGATCATGATGGTATTAAGTATTGTTTTACTGATAGTTCAATTTGCTAGATTTAATGTAATTTTAACAGATCGCTATAAAGTAAATGCTATGGATTATGAAATAACAAGAAAAATTATGCAGCAAATGGATGAATATGAAAAACAAACTGGTAATCAAATTACAAAGGTTGCCATATATGAAGATAATTCTTTACAGTTTACTTATTATGGCATTTTTTCAACAGGAGATACAAATTTAAAAGCATATTATAAAGACTGGAGTATCCAATATATTATTCGCTATTATTCCGGAAAATACTTGGAACTAGTAGACCAAGATACCAACATGGCGCAAGCATTTAAAGAACAAGATTGGACAAGTTTTAAAGAAGAACAAGTAATCTTTGAAGGAGATACTTTACATATATGCAGATATTAAGGGAGGAAATATGTTAAACAAATTAGCGAAAAATACAGTGGCAGTTATAGCAATTATCATATTAGTTATTTTTACTATAATGAGTTTATTTTACTTGGTAACCGTAAAAAATTACTATGAAAATGTTTTTATTGAATTAACAACAAGTATAGGACTTTTAAAATATTTGTTAATTGATTTCCTATTAATTGTGATATTAAAAATATTGGATTTAAAACTTCCTAAAAATAATAAAAAAGTAGAAATGGGAAAAAAAGTATTTTGGGGTGTTGCCATTGTCATTTATGCTTTTGTTTCAATCAACTGGATTAAAAGTTCAACCATAGAGCCAATTGATGATTCAAAAAGTGTAAATGATTTGGCAGTACAGTTAGCTCAAGGAGATATCGAAAGCATCCGAACCAGTGGCTATATTGAAAAATATCCTAACCAAATTGGAACGATTCTAGTATTTACTACAATTTATAAAATTTTTGGAACAACCAATTTTAGGGTAATACAATATATAAATGTTTTGGCTAATATCATGACAATTGTATTTTTATATTTCATAGCCAAAAAATTACAAAAAAAATATCCCATTAGTCTAACTGCTTGTTGGGTAATATCTTTAACCTTTATCCCACTCATATTACTAACCACTTATGTTTATGGTGACTATATTGGTTTAGCCTTTAGTGTGATGGGGTTATATTTTATCATTTCTTATCAACAAAAAAAGAAGATTTGGAAATTATTATTATCTGCTATTTGTATGGCTCTTGCTTATTTTACGAAAATGAATTATATCATAGTAGTAATTGCAATTCTTCTTTATTTAGGTTTTTATTTGCTACTAGAAAAAGAAAAAAAAGAGATAGCAAAATCAATAGGAACCATCGTCTTATTTGCTTGTATTGCAATATTGCCTTTCCAATTGGTAAAAACGTATTGCTTGCAAAAATTTGCATATGACCCAAATCAAGCCATTCCAACAAGTGTATGGGTTTATATTGGAATGAATGAAAGTTATAAAGCAAATGGTTGGTATAGTGATGTAGCTAATGAAGCATGGGATGATACACCACTTGCCCATGAGACTTATCCACAAAAAATAAAAACCAGAATCAAAGAATTATTACAAGCACCAAAATATACCTATCAATTTTACAAAGATAAAACCATTTCTGGCTGGATGGATCCTTATTTTGAAAGTATTTGGTACAATGTGGTAGGGGATGATAAAGACCAAGTCATGAAGGAAATTATGGATGGTAAAAATTATCAAAGAGGAGAAACTTATCAAAAAGCAATTATTATCTTATTATATGGAGGAGCTTTTCTTGCTGTAGTAAAAAATCGAAAAAATTTAAGTAATGAATTATTATTATTGATGATGATTTTTATAGGAGGCGTCCTTTTCCATACCATTTGGGAAATGAAGTCACGTTATACACTTCCTTATGTTATTATGCTGATACCAGTATCTTCTATTGGTATACAATCTATCGTAGACAAAATAAATTTCAAAAAATTTTTACAAAAGAAGTAAAACGAATTCCGGGAAATGGAGAAAAAATGAAAAAATAGATTTTAGGAAAAAGGAAAGGAAAGTAGAGAAATATGAAAAAAGTATCAGTTGTTATACCAATGTATTATGAAGAAGAAGTAGCACAAGAATGTTATTATCGTATGAGTGATGTGCTAAGTAAAATAGAAGGCTATGAATATGAACTAATTTGTGTCAATGATGGAAGTCAAGATAAGACATTACCCATATTAGAAGAGATTGCTAAAAATGACAAAAAAGTAAAAGTCATTTCTTTTGCTAGAAACTTTGGTCATCAATGTGCGGTAACAGCAGGTTTAAAATATGTAACCGGTGATTGTGCTGTAATTATTGATGCAGACTTACAAGACCCACCAGAGTTAATTCCAGAAATGCTTAAACTTTGGGAAGAAGGAAATGAAGTAATTTATGGAAAACGTAAAACAAGAGAAGGAGAATCGGTTTTTAAACTTTTAACAGCGAAAATGTTCTATAAAACCTTAAATGCTTTATCAGATGTGGATATACCAAAAGATACAGGAGATTTTAGATTAGTAGACAGAAAAGTCATAGATGTTATGAATGCTATGCCAGAACATAATAAATTTTTAAGAGGATTATGGGGTTGGATTGGTTTTAAACAAATACCATTTGAATATGAGAGAAAAGAACGTTTTGCAGGAAAAACAAAATATCCGTTAAAGAAAATGCTAAAACTAGCATCAGATGGTATTATTGGATTTTCAACCAAACCATTAAAATTGGTTGGAGCACTAGGAATTTTAGCAATTATTGTTTCGATTGTAATACTAATTTATTCATTAGTTTCTTATATATTTGGACTAAACCAGTTAACAGCTGGTTGGACATCCATTATGGTAACAGTAACATTTTTAAGTGGAGTACAGTTACTTTCGATTTGGATTATGTCAGAATATATTGGAAGAATTTATGATGAGAGTAAAGCAAGACCACAATATATAATCGAAAAAACAATTAATGTGGAATAAAACGAAATAATGAAATAAAGGAAAGGATTAAATATATGAAGAAAAAAATATCGATCATAATTCCTACTTATAATGAAGAAGAGTCACTACCATTTTTACATGAAAAATTAAATGACATTATGAACCAGATGCAAGATTATGATTTTGAAATTTTATTTGTCAATGATGGTAGTAAGGATAAGTCACTTGAATTAATAAAAAGTTTTAGACAGGTAGATGAAAGATATAATTATGTAGATTTTTCTAGAAATTTTGGACAAGAAATAGCCATGGCGGCAGGAATTGATTATGTAACAGGAGATTGTGCCATTTTTATGGATGCCGATTTACAAGACCCACCAGAGTTAATTCCAGAACTAATAAGCCATTGGGAAGAAGGTTATGATGATGTATATGCCAGAAGAAGGACCAGAACAGGAGAAGGGTTTGTAAAAAAATTCACCTCCAAAATGTATTACCGAATTTTACAAAAAATGACCAATGTTGAAATTCAGAAAGATACAGGAAATTACAGATTAATTGATAAAAGATGTATTAATGCCCTAAGACAAATGACAGAATCGGAAAGATGCCTAAAAAGTATGTTTAGTTGGATGGGATATAAGAAAAAAGAAGTATTGTTTGATAGACCACCTAGAGTGGCTGGAAAAACCAAATGGAATTATGTGAAATTATTTGATTTAGCCATCAATGGTATCACATCTTTTACCACATCTCCCTTAAGACTAGCAACCTATTTTGCTATTCCTACTTTTGCTGTACTTGGTGTCTATGCCATTTATGTGATTGCAAAATGTTTTGTAACACATACAGTGGTTCAAGCATTCCAAGCGATTATATTATTAATCTTATTTTTCTCTGGCATCCAAATTTTACTATTTGGAATCGTGGGAGAATATTTAGGAAGAATTTTCAATGAAACCAAAAACAGACCACTTTATTTTGTAAATGAATATAATGGAAAAAAAGAATTAAATGAAATAGCAAGAAAGGAAAAAAATGAAAAAAATATGGAATAAAAATTTAATCAATTATCTTGTAAAATTTATGTCGATTTTTATGTTTGTAGGTATATTTCTACTCCTTATGTTTGTAGATACAAAGGTAGAATATACCTATTCTAATGACATAAAGCAAAGAAACTATATTTATTTTGGCATCATTTTTTT
>CALXRJ010000087.1 GCA_944390615.1 uncultured Clostridia bacterium
AAAATTGAAGAGGAGATTAAACGTGATTATGAACAACTGTCCTTTTTTGATTAATTTGCAAAGTGTAAAGTTCATTTTTACTACTTTACACTTTAAAAATAATGAAAAATTTAAAAAAAACGGAAACTCAAATGAATAACAAAGTTTAAATTTTAATAATAATGTGTTATAATTGGCAATTGATAAAACAGTTAACTTTTAGAGAGGTGAAGATTTATGATAGAAATTGCAATGAATAATGCCAAAAGAAATTTTGGATTCAAAAATGTTTTGGATGGATTTGATTTAGAAGCCACAACAGGTGAACGAATTGCTTTAATCGGACCGAATGGTTGTGGAAAAACAACAATTTTCAAAATCATTGCTGGAGAAGAAAAATTAGATAGTGGAATGGTAACAACACGAAAAGGTGCAAGTATTGGTTTATTATCACAAATTCCACCAAAAGTTTCTGATGATTATACAGTTAGAGATTTACTATTAAAAGATTTTCAAAAATTATTTGAAGTAGAAAGAAAGATGAGAGAGTGTGAGCAAAAACTTGCTACAGCATCTCCAAAAGATATGGATTACTTATTATCTGCTTATGGAAAATTGCAAGATTATTTTCAAAATATGGGTGGTTATGAAATAGATGAAAAGGTAAGCAAAATTTGTAATGGATTTAAAATATCTGATGATATGCTAGATAGGGCATTTAATACATTATCAGGTGGTGAAAAAACCATTGTTAATTTAGCATCGTTAATCATTAGTAATCCTGACATCCTATTATTAGATGAACCAACAAACCATTTGGATATTGATACTTTAGAATGGTTTGAACAGTTTTTAGCTAATTATAAAGGAACTGTAATCATTAGTTCCCATGATAGGTATTTTTTAGATAAAGTTGCGACAAAAACAATATTTATTGATAAAGGAAAAGCTGATGTATATCATGGGAATTACACTTACTATCTACAAGAAAGAGAAAGAAGAGCATTAGCTGAATTCGAAGAATATAAAAATCAACAAAAACAAATTGAAGCTATGAAAAATACCGTAAAGAAATTAAGAGAATGGGGAACGCAAGGAGATAATCCAAGATTTTTTCGAAGAGCAGCATGTATAGAAAAAAGATTAGAAAAGATGGAAATGTTAGATAGACCAGATACAAAAAAAACATTACCATTAGATTTCGAGGTAAAAGGACGCTCGGGTAAAGATGTTTTAGTAGTTGACGATTTAGGTTTAATGGCAGGAGATAAAGTGCTTTTAGATGGGGCAGAAATGTCAGTTCAATATGGTGAAAAAGTATGCTTAATGGGAAAAAATGGAACTGGGAAGAGTACTTTTATAAAAGCACTTTTAGATCCGACTTCTGATTATGTATGCCAAGGAGAAATAAAATTAGGAAGTCAAGTATCAATTGGTTATATTCCACAAGAAATTCATTTTGAGGATGATAATGCTACTATTTTGGATGTTTCCAGAAAATCTTTTACTGGTTCAGAAACTCAATTAAGAGCTTCTTTAGCAAAATTTTTGTTTTATGGTGAAAATGTATTTAAACGAGTTGGAACATTATCAGGTGGTGAAAAAGTTAGATTAAAATTATTTGAATTAATTCAAAAGAAAGCTAATTTACTTATATTAGATGAACCTACAAATCATATTGATATTGATACCAAAGAAATGTTGGAAGAAGCATTGAGCGAGTATGCTGGAACTTTATTATTTATATCACATGATAGGTATTTCATTAATCAATTGGCTGAAAGAATTGAAAACATTGAAGATTGCCAATTTGTTAATTATTTAGGTAATTATGATTATTATAAAGACCAAAAGGTAAAAAAAACTTACTTTTCCTTCCCAAACTAATAATGATTCTAAACCGAGAGGGAGAAGATAAAATGAAATTTAAATATTCTATACCATCTAAAATCAAAGAATTTATAAATAATGCTGATTTAAAAGAAATAAGCATAGGATGTTCTAATTCGCAAGTTATACGCATTAATAAAGAAAAAAAAATATATTATTTAAAAATAATGAAACAAAATATGCTTCTTAAAGAATATAATAGTTTGACATGGTTGCAAAAAAAATTACCAGTACCAGAAGTTATATTATTTATTCAGGAAGATGGAAATGATTATTTAATTACGAGCGAAATTTCAGGAAAAATGTTGTGTGATGATTATTATATCGAAAACCCAGATAAAGCACTTTCAGTTTTAGAACAAGCTTTTTCTAGTTTGTATTTGGTTGATATAAAAGATTGCCCATTTAATGTAGCAAACGATTACAAATTATCTTTGGTTAGAAAAAATGTTGAAAATGGTTTAGTTCAAGATTCTTCTTTGAAAAAGGAAACTTTAGAAAAATTTGGTTCAGTTAAAAACTTATTAAAATATTTAGAAGATAATAGGTTTGATGAAGAATTGGTATTTTCTCATGGTGATACAAGCTTACCAAACATATTTGCTAATGACGAAGGAATGTCAGGATTTATAGATGTTGGTGAATGTGGTATTGCTGATAAATGGTTCGACTTAGCAATTTGTGAAAAATCAATTCTAAGAAATTACGGTCCAGAATATGTAAAGAAATTTTATGAAGTTTTAAAAATAAAAAGAGATGAAAATAAAATTAATTTCTACTTATTAATGATGGAATTATATTTATAATTATAATTAGGTAAAATTAAATAGAAAGTTCCCGAATTATTAAAGGAACTTTTTTTAACGACTAAATTCCCAGTCCGAAATTTAATTTATTCCAATTTCCTTTTGACAAATAGGACTATCTTGTATTAATTATAGG
>CALXRJ010000088.1 GCA_944390615.1 uncultured Clostridia bacterium
ATTATAAATTAATAAAGAAAAAAGTAAAATAGATTATGTCCATTTAATTTACAATAAGCAAGAATCTATTTTATTAGATAAAGATAAAAACATCATTAAAACAGATATTAATTTATTAAATGCTAAATATTTATCTGATATTAGCTTTTCTTCTTCTGATATGGTGCTAAATACCTTGCTTAATATTCTTCCTAAAAAAATTTATATTCATTTAATTGATAAAGAAGTCGATGAATTTATTACAACTTTACAACTTATTTTTGAAAATAGAGTTCAAATTTGTAAAGATTGCGACATTTGTAGAATATATAGATTTGGGGACAGAGGAAAAAAATATCATTTTTAAAATGCTGTTTTTTCCTCTGTCCCCAAATTTATCTCTTAAGTTCTTTTTTAGCATTTATCCTAATATGATTTTACTATGAAAAGATTTAAAGTATTTTTACTAAACTCACTTCTTATGGTTGGTAGCTCATTCGTTTTACAAATTATCAGGCTTCTTTTTAATATTTATGTTTCCAACCAAATTGCACGAGAAGCCCTCGGTGTATTTCAACTCATTATGACAGCCTATACTTTTGGTATTACACTTGCAGCTTCTGGAATTAATATTACTTCTACTCGTATTGTTTCTGAGGAAATGGCTATTGGCAATAATTATGGAATTAAAAAATCTATTATCAAATGTATTTTGATTAGTTTAACTTTTGGCTTTATGGCTTGTATTATTTTTTGCCTAAACAGTTCTTTTATTGTAAAAGTATGTTTTCATAGTAAGGTAAGTGAATCCATTGTTTATTTAATTGCAATTGCCCTCCCTATGATTGCCATTTCTGCTAGTATTTCGGGCTATTTTACAGCTGTAAGACGTGTTTATAAATCAGTTGTTGCTAATTTTTTAGAATATGTTGCTAAAATTATTATTACGGTTTTTCTATTGCAAAAATATCTGCCAAGTGGAAGTATCGAAAATATTTGTTTTGCTTTAATTTTAGGGGATGTACTTTCTGAAGTATGTTCTTTTACCTATAATATAATTGTTTTTACATTGGATTTAAACCATAACATTGGAAATCGAAAAATAACGAAAAGTAACTCTTTTGTCTATCGAATTTTTCGAATTCTACTACCTGTTGCAGTCACCTCTTATATTCGCTCTGGACTTTCTACTTTAAAGCAACTCATTATTCCTTCTAGTTTAGAAAAAAATGGAATTCATTGTGAAAAAGCTTTAGCAGAATATGGTACCATTACTGGTATGGCTATGCCAATTGTTATGTTTCCTGCTACTTTTTTAACAGCTGTATCAGGCTTGCTAATTCCAGAGTTCTCTAGGTATTATGTAAAAAAAGATTATTTAAAAATAAAGCAATATTCTGATAAACTAATTGTAGGATCTTTTTTATTTGCTTTGCTCTTAAGTGGGGTTTTTATTGTTTTTGTAAATGCCTTAGGAGAATGGATTTATCGCGATGCAAGTGTTGGTGTATATATCAAGCTTTTTGCACCTCTAATTCCTTTTATGTATGTCGATATTATTGTTGATAATATTTTAAAAGGACTAGATGCTCAGGTAAATGTTTTGTTCACTAATATTGTAGACCTACTAGTTAGTATTAGTTTTATCTTTTTCTTTGTTCCTTGGTTTGGGATAAAAGGATTTATCGCTTCTGTTTTTGCTAGTGAAATGTTAAATTTTGCTCTTAGTTTGAAAAAATTACTAGATTTGCAGAAAAGTTGGAATTAACTTCATAAAAGGACTGTTTTTATCAAAAAAGCAGTCCTTTTTCTGAAAATATTATGCCAAACTTTTTCTTCTTAATTGACCACAAGCTGCATCAATGTCAGATCCCAATTCTCTTCTTACAGTAGCAGTTATACCATGACTATTTAGATAATCTCTAAATTTCAGTATGTTTTCATTAGAACTTTTGTCATATTTTCCGTTTTCGATTTTGTTAATTGGAATTAAATTCACATGACAAAGCATGCCTTTTAATAGTTTTATTAAATGTTTTGCATCTTCTAAGTTGTCATTATTATCTTTGGCTAAAGCATATTCAAATGAAATTCTTCTATTGGTTTTGGCTATGTAATATTTACAAGCTTTCATTAATTCTTCTAAGTTGTATTGATTGTTGATTGGCATCATACTACTTCTCTTTTCGTCTGTTGTGGCATGTAAAGAAATGGAGAGGGTACATTGAATGTTTTCTTCTGCTAGCTGATAGATTTTAGGAACTAGTCCACTTGTTGATATACTAATATGTCTAGCTCCTATATTGATGCCTTTTTGATTATTTAAAATTCGTATCGCATTTACTACATTGTCATAATTATCCAATGGTTCTCCAATCCCCATAAAAACAACATTTGATATTTGAATTGCTTCTTCTCTTTCTACTGCTAGAAGTTGCTCTACAATTTCTCCTGCTGTTAGATTTCTTACAAATGGTATTCCAGTTGATGCACAAAATTTACAGCCCATTTTACAACCAATTTGAGAAGATACACA
>CALXRJ010000089.1 GCA_944390615.1 uncultured Clostridia bacterium
TTCATGATATCCCAATCTGTATCTGGATCTAAATTTCCAGTTGGTTCGTCTGCAATTAACATGGAAGTATTATTAACTAATGCTCTAGCTAATGCTACTCTTTGCTGCTCTCCTCCTGATAATTCGTTTGGATACATTTTGGCTTTTTGGCTTAACCCAACTAAAGAAAGTACCATTGGTACTTGTCTACGAATATGCCTTTGGGTTGCACGAACAATGTACATGGCATAAGCTACATTATCATAAACTGTTTTATCTGGTAAAAGTCTAAAGTCTTGGAAAACTACTCCCATACTTCTACGTAAATATGGTACTCTGTTTGGTTTTAAATAAGTTGTATCTTTTCCATTTATGATAATATTTCCTGATGTTGCTTCTTCTTCTTTTAGAATTAATTTTATTAGGGTAGATTTACCACTTCCAGATGTTCCAACTAGAAAACAAAATTCACCTTTTTCTATTAAAAAATTGGCATTTTTTACTGCTTTTGTACCTGTATCATATATTTTAGTAACATTTCTGAACTCTATCATTTTTACAAGTTTCTCCTTTTATTTGCATTTTTTTATTCAATCTTTATTATCATAACAATAATTGTTTATTTTTTCAAGGGTATTTACGAAAAATTTACAATTTGTTCTCTGGTTTTTTTTGGAATGGCAAAATGCACTAAATTTTAGTAATGTATTTAAAAAATCTTTTTTATGATTCATTGTCTCCATTACTTTTTTAGTGCATTTTTTCATGGCTTAGCTTTTCTTAGCTTTTTCTAATTTTACTAATCTTCCATTATACCAATCCAGTGTTTGCTCAATTGAAAAAAATCTGGCATCTTGTTCTTTAAATTTATCATTATTGATTTCTCTTACATCAAATAGTGCAGATATCTTTTCTGATAAATTATTTTCCATTTTTGCTGTGTTTTGTCTTTGACGCTCTAATTCTTTTTCAACATCTTTGAATTTTTGCTTCACATAGTCAAATTCTTTGTAAATGTATTCAAACTCTTTATAAATGTTGTCAAATTCTTCGTAAACATTTTCAAATTGCTTGTCTACTTTTTCGAATTTTTGGTTTATTTGTTGCTTTAATAAAGCTACTTCTTTTGTTAACGCTATTAGTAACTTGTCCCTGCTTTCTATCTTTTCTGTTATGGCAGCTAACAACTCATCATGTTTACTTAGCTTTTCCGTTATGGCTACTAATAACTCATCATGCTTACTTAGCTTTTCATCCATGGCTATTAATATTTCGTCATGTTTGTTTAACTTTTCCGTTATAGCTATTAATAACTCATCATGTTTGTTTAACTTTTCATCCATGGCTATTAATATTTTGTCATGTTTGTTTAACTTTTCCGTTATGGCAATTAACAATTCATCATGTTTACTTAGTTTTTTATCCATAGCTATTAATATTTCGTCATGTTTGTTTAACTTTTCATCCATAGCTATTAATATTTCGTCATGTTTGTTTAACTTTTCATCCATGGCAACTAACATTTTTTCTTTTTGCTGTTCTGTCATTTTTAGCCTCCTTTCTTTTTTATATTTTAAGTTCATTTTATGCTGTTTTTAGTTAGGTCTTATTAGATTTGTAGGTAAAGAAACTATTTCCGAGCTAAAATAAAACATTTAGATAAGCTTTTTAAGAAATAAATATAAACAAATTTTAATAATCTAAACTATTTATGAAAAAATAAACTTAATTCCCCATTATTATACTGATAAAAACATGGATTGTCAAGAATTTTTCATCGCAATATTCGACAATTTTTTTAGGCTTTTTTTCAAAAAAACTATTGACAAAAGGTTTAAAATATTATATACTACATAACGTTGCAAGAAGAGCTCCCTTAGCTCAGTTGGTCAGAGCAACCGGCTCATAACCGGTGGGTCCAAGGTTCGAATCCTTGAGGGAGCACCAAGTAAAACATACCTTGATGGTATGTTTTTTTATATAAAAAAGAATTATACTTGAAAATTGAAGTATAATTCTTTTTTTCTAATTATTTTCTCCTCTTCCTTCTGGAAGTGCATTACTTGGTAATTCTATTCTTATCTTAATTCTAAAGATATAAGTTGCTGCTCGAACAAATTTGCTATTTTTAAATCTTTGCCATAAAGATGGTTTGGCTTGAAAAGTTGTTTCTTGTTGATATTGTTCAGCTGTTTGTTCACCTTCTTCACTAGGTTCTTCAGCAGCTACCGCTGTCTGTATATTACTTTTAACTTTTTCTTTTTTATTCTTTTTTACTTTTGTATCTGTTTCTTCTATCTCTTCTGCTGCTTCTTCTATTTGCTCTATTTTTTCTTCTGGTGTTGGAATTAATTTTAAAGCATCTGATATTTCAATCCCTATAAAGCTTAGTGCTTTTGAACTATCTTCTAGTCTTTCCATGTCAATTTCTATATGTAAGTTAGCTTCTAAATTGTTAACTTTGGCTTTTAAAATTTTCATGGAATCATTGTATTTTTGAGAGGTTTTTCCTTTACATCTTCCCACTGTGTTTAATGCTTCTATAATGTCTTCTGGAAATTCATTACTTGCTTCTTCTACTTTGGTTTTCCAGCCATCTTCTTTTACATCTACTTCTTCGATTAATTCAGTTAGTTTTCCTGCTAAAGCTATATTTTCTTCTCTTTGTTTGATTAATTCTTCTACTTTTTTTGTGTTCTCCTCAAATTGATTTATGGCAAATTCAACCAAACCATAAGCCGCATTATATACACTGATAGGAAAATTTTTCTTTTTAGGGTATTCTACTAAATAGGTTTTTATGGATTCTATCAAATCTTTAAAATATGTATCTTCTTCTAATTGTATAATTTGTTTTTTATTATTTGGATTGATTAATTTTTGAACTTTATCTATATTTGAAATTATTTTTTCTTCGGTAATTACCATTCTCATATTTACCATGCCAGAACTAGACATTGTAAACTTCCCTCCTTTGTTATAATTTTAACGTATTTGTTACATAATTTATTTTTATTATACACAATTTCCGTAAAAACTACAAGGTCTTTCAAAAAACTTTTTCTTTACATTTTTATTACAGGAATATTACAATTTTGTAACATTATATACTTTTCATGATTTTTTCTATTTCGATATTTCTTTTTATTTTTAGGGTCGTTGTTTTTATCAATTCCTCATCTGTTAAAAATAATTTTTTCACATATTTGTATTTTGGCATGGTTTTGTTTACTTCTTTTACCCAATTCCAAATTTTTTCTCTGATTTCTTCTTCTGTTATTTGACCAAATTCAGATTCAATATATTCTTTGTTATAAGAAATTTTTACAGATAAAGTAACATCTCCATCTGCTGCTGGCATTCCAAATACCATGGATTCATTGACTAGGTCTGATTTATTGAGTAAGCTTTCAATTTCTTCTGGATATACATTTTTACCATTTTTTAATACTATTACAAATTTTTTTCTTCCTGTCATAAAAATATAACCATCTTTATCAATTCTAGCTAAATCTCCTGTACGGAACCAACCATCTTGCGTAAATGCTTCTTGATTTGCCTCTTCATTATGATAGTATCCCATCATAATAGAATCCCCTTTAGCTAAAAGTTCTCCAATTCCGTTTTCATTTGGTTGTTCTATTTTAACTTCTACACTTGGCATTTTCTTTCCAATGGAACCTAATCTTTTTTGTTTAGTTAATTCTGCCGATATAACTGGTGATGTTTCGGTTAATCCATAACCTTGTAACACATTAAATCCTAAATCCCAAAATCCTTTTTCCTTTTCTGGGTCTAATGCTGCTCCTCCTGCTACCATAATTCTTAAACATCCACCTAAATTATCATGGATTTCTTTAAATAATTTTTTTCTAATATCAATTCCTACTTTCAATAAAGCATTACTTAATTTGATTCCTTTTTTTACCGTAGGTAGTTTTCCTTTTTCTTCGATTGCTTTGATGAGTTTATCATACATTTTTTCAAATACCACAGGAACACATATAATAGCTGTTATTTTGAAGTTTTTTAGTTCATCTGCAATATGTCTTACTCCTTTTGAAAATATAATGCTACATCCAACTGATAAAGGATATAAAAATCCTACGGTACATTCAAAAGTATGATGTAATGGTAAAAAAGATAAAAATCGATCTGTTTCATTAACTTCAAAAACATTTCCAATGTCTATGATATTGGTACATAGATTTTTATGGGATAACATGACAGCTTTGGATTGGTTCGTGGTTCCTGATGTGAATAACATAATATTCATTTCTTCTCTGTTTATTGGGCTGTCGAGAAATTCTCTGTTACCTTGTTCTAATAACTCTTTTCCTTTTGCTAGGATTTCTTTTTGTGAATATTTATTAAAATCATTTTTTTCTAAATCCATGGATATGAAATATTTTAATTTTGTATTGCCTTGTTTTTGGATTTTTGCCATTTCTTCGTCATATTTACTAGAATAAAATATGGCTTCTACTTCTGAACGAATAATTAGACTTTCTATTTCGTTAATGGGTAAAGCTTTATCTAAAGGTACTACTGTTCCTGTCCCACAGCAAATTGCTAAATAAGCAACTTCCCATTCATATCTGTTTTCTCCAATAATGGCTATTCTTTTTCCTTTTAATCCCATTTCGATTAAAGCTGTTCCTAGGCTATTGATATCTTGATAAAATTCTTGGTAAGTAATTACTTTGGCATTTTCTAAATTGTCTCCTGCTACATAAAATGCTGGTCTGCTTGCAAATTTTGTATTAGAGCCAGTTATCATTTCTTTTAAATTGTTAAATTTTGTTGTTTTTTCTATCATTTTTTTATTTCTCCTTCAACCCTTTTATTACAGTATCTTCAAATTCTTTGTAAACTTTTTTTACATCAAAGTTTTCCTTTTCTCTTAATTTATAAACTAAACACGAACAGATTAAGCCATAAATTTCAGAGGCATAGATTTTTGCCTCTCCTTGTTTGATTTGGTTTGCTTGAATGCCTTGTCTTACAATTTCTTCTATTTTGCTGATATATTCATATATGTAGTCTTTGCATTTTTGATTTCTTTTTTCGTTTCCGTAAAATTGGCTTAATAAAATGGTTATAATATCTTCGTATTTATTGACTATTTTGATTTGAATTAAAACAATTGCCTTGATTTTGTCAATATAATTTTCATATTTGGATGTTTTTATATCTACACTGTTTTGTAATAGTTTTATGCCTTCTGTTACGAGAAAGTCGAAAATTTCTTCTTTACTAGTAAAGTGATAATATAAAGTTCCTTTTGCCACTCCTACTGTTGCTGTTATTTCTTCAATACTTGTATTTTCATAACCTTTTTCTGCAAACAGTTTCATGGATGTTTCAAATATTTTTCTTTTTGTTTTATTCAAACTCTATCCTTCTTTCTTTTTTTGAATTTTTTCGCTTTTTATTATATAAAAATATTTTGAATTTTGCAAGCCTTTGGTTAGAGAATTTTGTTTTCTATTTAGAAGGGCAAAAGTTGCAATTTACAGTCCAAACATAAGTGCAAGAGGGGGGACCGATAAAAATTTATTTCATTCCTCGGCTCAATGCGTGTTTTTGCCCTTCTAAATAGAAAGTAAATGAGCCTCTCCGTTACATTCTTCACGCACCCTCATTTGCTTTCTATTAAGAAGGGCTAAAAACACTCCAATCACACTCGTCATTTCATAAATTTTTATCGGTCCCCCCTCTTGCACTTATGTTTGGACTGTAAATTGCAACTTGCTATATGATTTTTTTGAAAACTTTTTTCAAAAACCTTGAATTTATTTCTATTTTAGTATAGTATATATAAAAAAGAAACAGGAGGATAAAAAATGCCTAGAAAAACGAAAGAAACTGATAATAAAAAATTAAACTTGAAAGACCTTTTGTTACCTAAAAAAAATACCAAAACTACTGATGCAGAAAAAGTAGCCAATCCCAAAGCTAAAAATAAAACACCTGCTTTGCCAAAAAAGGCTGTTAAAGAAAAAAAATCCACAGTAAAAGAGATAAAACAAGAAGCTAAGACGTTAGAAAATGAAAAAAAACCTAAAAAGGCCTCTCAGGCAAAAAATGTAAAATCTAAATCTGCCACAAAACAAAAGGTAGACGAAATAATGACTGAAACAACAAATGTAATGGAATTAACAGAAGAAATAACAACAGAAAAATCTACTATTCCAAAAGTTTCAACTAAAAAATCCACTTCTTCTACTAAAACCACTAAAAAGGCGTCACCAAAATCTGTTTCTTCCAAGTCCAAAGTTGCTACCAAAAGAGAGCCAACCTCATATTCTCCAGAATATTATGATTTACCTTATAAATACAATCAGACCGTAGTAAAAATACTTGCCCAAACACCAACCACATTATTTATCTATTGGGAAATTTCTGATGAAGATCGCGAAAATTTAAAACAACAATATGGAGACTATTTCTTTGAAATAACAAAACCAGTTTTAATTGTACATAACGAAACTTTGAACTACTTTTTTGAAATAGATATCAATGATTTTGCCAACAGTTGGTATTTGCATGTAAATGACAGTAATTGTGAATACAAAATAGAACTAGGAAGACGTCCAATTCCAATAAACTATGACTATATGCCTCAATATGATTTAGAAAAAAATGGACCAATTCATCCAATTGAAACTTCTTATATCTATATATCTTCCTCTAACAAATTGGAAACACCTAATGATCATATCTTATTTCATAAACAAAATAAAGTTTATTTTAGAAACCTAAAAACAAACCAAATTACAGAAAAAGATATCAAAGAGTTTCCATTTATTGCAAAAGATCATAAATTTGTTAGTATCTATGAACTTTATGAAGATTTATATAAAGAAGAAATTCTAAATAATCATTTGGATTTGCATAATCCTTCTTCTTCAGGAAACCCTGGTTCTGGAAACCTTTCTTCAAAATTTAGATAAAGGATTTATGCTCTTTAATCTAGCTACTGGTTGATTTCAGAGCTAGATTTTTAAATTTTATTTTTATGACACTATAAAGAAAGGAGTGTATAGAGAACTTAGCTCTATACTAAAATAATCAATGCAGAAAAAAGGATACGTAAGCTTTGTATTACATGCCCATCTTCCTTTTATTCATCATCCAGAAAGTGATGACTATTTAGAAGAATCTTGGCTATATGAAGCAATTTCAGAAACATATATACCACTATTAAAAATTTTTAAAAAACTAGTAGATGAAAAAGTAAATTTTAGAATTACAATGTCTATGACTCCGCCCTTACTTTCTATGCTAGATAACAAATTGCTACAACAAAAATATATCCACTATTTAGAACAGCTAATTGAATTATCGGAAAAAGAAATCAAAAGAACTACTTTTAATGCCAAAATGAATCGTCTTTCTCACTATTATTATGAAAGATATTCTGAAGATTTAAGATTATTTAGAGATGAATTTCATTGTGATCTAATCTCTCAATTTAAATATTTCCAAGATATTGGTGTATTAGAAATTATTACTTGTGGTGCAACACATGGCTATTTTCCTATTTTATATGTAAATGAAAAGACCGTTCGTGCTCAAATCGCTGTAGGAGTGCAAACTTATGAAAGATTTTTTGGAAAAAAGCCTCGTGGTATTTGGTTACCAGAATGTGGCTATGTTCCAGAAGCTGATAAGTATTTAAGAGAATTTGGTTTAGATTATGCCATTGTCGAATCACATGGCGTTTTATATGCCAATCCCACTCCTCTTTATGGAACTCTTGCTCCTATTGTTTCCCCCCAAGGTTTTACGGTATTTGGCCGTGATATGGAATCTTCTAGACAAGTTTGGAGCTCCATTAATGGCTATCCTGGTGATTTCAATTATAGGGATTTTTATCGCGACATTGGTTATGAAGCAGATTATGAATATATCAAACCTTATATTGCACATAATGGTGTTCGTGTCCATACAGGAATTAAATATCATCGAATCACCGGTAAAACAGATGCCAAAGATATTTATGATATTCAATGGGCAAAAGATTCTGCCGAACGTCAAGCTGGTCATTTTTTAGATTCAAGAACTGCCCAAATCGAAAATGCCTCTTCTTATATGGATAAACCTCCTATTGTCTTATGCCCTTATGATGCAGAACTTTATGGACATTGGTGGTATGAAGGACCTTATTGGTTATACATATTATTTAAGAAAATTTATTATGATACATGTAATTTTGAACTAATCACGCCTTCTGAATATATAGATCGTTACCCAGAAATTCAAGTTTCTCAGCCTTGTCGATCCAGTTGGGGTGCTAATGGTTATAGTGAAGTATGGCTTAATCCTTCTAATGATTATGCCCATAGACATTTACATGCTGCAGGAGATCGAATGTGTGAATTGGCTTATCTATTTAAAGATATACCGGATAAACTTAAAAATTTAGAAGACCAAATAAAAAAATTAAAACTAGAAAAAAAACCGGTTACTAAAATAACCTCTACTTCTCAATATAAAACAGCCAAACTACAAGTTCGTGCTTTAAATCAAGCGGCACGTGAATTGCTTTTAGCACAAAGTAGTGACTGGTTATTTATTATTACTAATAATACAATGGTAGATTATGCACACAGAAGAATAAAAGATCATATTGGTAGATTTACCAAACTTTATGAACAATTAAAATCTAATACCATTGATGCAAAATTCTTAAAAGAAATTGAGGAAAAAGATCCTATTTTTCCTGATATTGATTATAGAATTTATTTATGATATTTTTTCCTCCATCCCTAAAAATATCTTATCTCCAATGAATACTTTCTGAATTTTTTGTATATAATTTTTATAACAAAAGATTTAGGAGGTATTTTTTTATGGACAAAAATCGTATTCATTCTATTTTGTCTAATGATGAAAAAATTGATGTTTTTTATCAAGACAGGTCTGTTTGGATTCAAGGTGTTTCTAATAATATGGCAAAAGTTGGGTTTGTGGATACTTTTGAAGAAAAAGATGTTTTGATTAAAGATTTATATGAGAAAAGTAATTAACTAACATAAGTCTAAAATCGCAAAAAAACCTCACATTGCAGTGTGAGGTTTTTCGAAATGATATTTTTTTCCTCCGTCCCCAAAAATATCAAAATTCAAGTTTTTCTTTTACCCAATTTTCTACTTCTTCCATCGGAATACGAACTTGCTCCATGGTGTCTCTATCTCTTATGGTTACTTGATTATCTTCTAAAGTATCAAAATCTATTGTGATACAGTAAGGGGTTCCAATTTCATCTTGTCTTCTATAACGTTTTCCAATAGAACCTGTTTCATCAAAATCACACATAAAGGATTTGGATAATTTGTCATGTAGTTCCATTGCTTTTGGTGATAATTTTTTAGATAGTGGAAGTACGGCTACTTTGTATGGTGCTAAAACAGGATGCATATGTAGTACTGTTCTTGTATCTCCTTCTGCAATTTCTTGTTCTTCATAACTATTACATAAAAACATCAGTACTAGTCGATCTACACCTACAGATGGTTCTATGACAAATGGTACGTATTTTTCTCCTGTTTCTGGGTCTTGGTAGGTTAGGTCTTGTTTGGTTGCTTCCATATGTCTGGATAAATCATAATTGGTTCTATCTGCTATGCCCCATACTTCTCCCCAGCCAAATGGGAATCTGTATTCTATGTCTGCTGTTGCTTTGCTATAGAAAGATAACTCTTCTTTAGTGTGGTTTCTAAATCTGATGTCTTCTTCTTTTGCTCCTAAAGAAAGTAAGAAGTTTTTACAATTTTCTTTCCAATATTCATGCCACTCTAAGTCTGTGTCTGGCTTGCAGAAAAATTCAATCTCCATTTGTTCAAATTCTCTGGTTCTAAAAATAAAGTTTCCTGGGGTTATTTCATTTCTAAATGCTTTTCCTTGTTGGCATATGCCCATTGGTAGTTTTCTTCTGGTGGTTCTTAAAACATTTTTGAAGTTGACAAATATTCCTTGTGCTGTTTCTGGACGTAAGTAAATCTCTGATTTTGCATCTTCTGTTACCCCTTGGAAGGTTTTAAACATTAAATTGAATTTTCGAATACTGGTATAATTTAATTTTCCACAATTAGGACATACGATATTGTTGTCATTGATATACTTTACAGTTTCTTCGTCTGTCCAGCCATCTGCAATGACATCTTTTCCGTTTTTGGCTGCCCATTCTTCGATTAATTTATCTGCTCTATGTCTTGTTTTACATTCTTTGCAATCAATTAAAGGGTCTGTAAAACCTGCTACATGCCCAGTCGTTACCCATACTTGTGGATTCATTAAGATGGCAGTATCTAAACCTACATTGTATTTGTTTTCTTGTACCATTTTTTTCATCCAGATTTTTTTGATATTATTTTTTAATTCTACTCCTAATGGTCCATAATCCCAAGTGTTGGAAAGTCCTCCATATATTTCTGACCCTGGGTATATATATCCTCTAGCCTTACATAAGTTCACTATTTTTTCCATTGAATCTAGCATTTTACTTCTCCCCTTTGTTACCTATTTTTGCAAAATTTTATGATGGAACCCAAAGGATTTAGGTCCCAATGGTTCCTTAGTTATATCATATTTTTATTTTATTATCAAGTACTATCTTTAAAAAATTTCTACTCTTTCTTCTATTCCCATTTACAGCTTGTCTCACTTTTTGGTCGGTACTTTTATAACTACTTCTGTTCCTTTCCCTACTTCACTTTTGATATCAATACTTCCGCCATTTTTGTCTAATATTTCTTTTGCAATAGAAAGCCCTAATCCTGTTCCTCCATTTTCTCTGCTTCTAGCTTTATCTACTCGATAGAAACGTTCAAATATTCGATTTAAATCTTCCTCCGGAATGCCAATTCCATTATCTATGATTTTGATATAAGCATCATTGTAAACAAATCCTACATAAATTTTTATTAAACCTCCCTCTGGTGTATATTTAATACTATTGGTTAAAATATTGAGCACTACTCTTTCCATATCATCTTTGTCAGCATAAACAGGTGGTACATCTGCTGTTACAAAGTTTTCAACCTGATGATTTTTCTTTTTTATTTCAATTGCTAATTTGTTTTGACATGCCTTTACCATTTTGCCTAAATCAAAATCTTCTTTTTTTACTTTTTTCTTATTATTATCAATTCTGGATAGTTCTAATAAGTCTGTTACTAGCCTTGCCATACGCCTTGCTTCTGTTGCAATGACACCTAAAAATTCCTTTTGGGTTTGTTCGTCATATTCTCCTTCTAAAAGCGTATCTGCATATCCCATAATAGAAGTTATAGGTGTTTTTAATTCATGCGATACATCTGCTACAAATTCTTTTCTCATGTTATCTAGTTTTTCATGTTCAATGGAATCTGGGATAAATGCTATTACACCTGCTGGAATATCTTGCTTATTTCGAAATGGCGAAAATAAAACACTTAGTGTTACTTCTCCTACATTGACTCTTTGTGTAGTTGAGGTCCAATTATCTAAGTAAATAATTTTTTCCATATTGATATTTTTGTCAAATTTATGGAATACATCTTCAAAACTGTTATCTTCTGGCGATATTTTTAATAGCCTTTTGGCTGCTGGATTAATTAAAGCAATTTTTCCCTCTCTATCAAATACTACAATTCCTTCTGTTGTGTGAGAAATTATTTTTCCCATTTCAATTTGTTCTGTTGATTTTTCTTCATCTTTGCTTTTTAAGTATTTGTTTAAGGGATATACAATGACCCTAGACATATAGATACATAAAGCTATTGCGATTCCTACAAAAAGTAAACTACAAACAATTAATATCATATCTACACTTCTTGATAAATCTACTAATTGTCCATCAATTTGCTCTAAACTGATTGTCTCTCCTGTATTAATTCCGGTATGAATATCTGCTATATGGAATTGTAAAACAATTCCTAATCCCACTAAAATAATGATTTCTGTAATAAATATAATGAGAACAATTTTTAATGGCATGTTTTTCTTAAACAATTTAATCCCTCTTTCAGTTTACTAATTTTTTAATTTCTCTAAAAATTTTATTTTCTACATCATTATTGGCAAGTGTGTAGGCATTTTTTCCCATTTGTATACATTTTTCTTTATTTAAAATGATTTCTTCTATTTTTTGATTTAATAAGGTTCCTGTTAATTCATGATTAGAAATAATGGTTGCTGCTCCGATTTTTTCTAAAACTTTTGCATTATACATTTGATGGTCATTGCTTACATTAGGAAGTGGAATTAATATAGATGGTTTACCAACATTGGCTATTTCTGTAATGGTCATAGCTCCACTTCTGGCAACAATTACATCTGCTATATTCTCGATTTTTTCCATGTCATAAATATAAGGAAGTATTTTTGCATTTGGTATGTTGTTGATATCCATATTTTTTTCCGCTAATTGCTCTTTTATTTTATCAAACTGTTTTTGCCCAGTTGCCCAAATGATTTGGTAATTTTTGTTTTTCTTTTGCTCTAAAATGTCAATGAAAGCTTCATTGATTTTTTGAGCACCTTGACTTCCTCCAAATATTAATATAATTGGTTTGGTTTCATTTAAGTTCATGGATTTTATTATTTCTAATTTTTCATTAATGCCTAAATCCAACTTTTTTACTTTTACCGGCGTTCCAGTAAATACTACATTTTTACAATTGGTTATTCTGGATTTAGCCTCTTGGAAAGATACTAAAATTGTGTCTGCTTTTTTGGCTAGCATTTTTACAGCTTTTCCAGGGAAAGCATTGCTCTCATGTAATAGTACAGGAATTTTATTGGCTTTGGCTGCCATAACAGTTGCACCACATATATAGCCTCCTGTTCCTATTACAAGGTCTGGCTTAAATTCTTTTACAATTTTTTTGGCTTCTCCAATTCCTTTTATGGTTTTATACATTTTTTTTAAGTTTTCCAAGGATAATTCTTTACTTAATCCATAGGCATCTATTGTTTTTAATTCATATCCTGCACGTGGTACTAAGTCATTTTCTAATCCACGTGTTGTTCCAATAAAAATGATTTGAGAATCTTTTTCTTCTTGTTTTATTTTATTGGCTATTGCAATCCCTGGATTAATGTGTCCAGCGGTTCCTGCTGCTGCAATCATTACTTTCATGAAAATCTTCCTTCCTGAGAGAACCAAAGGGACCGGGTCTTTTTAGTCCCAAGGACCAAAAAGACCCGGTCCCTTTGGTTCCCTCTAAGTTTTTCTACAGGCTCTTGAAATATTGAGCAATACCCCCATTTGGCATAACATAATAAATAAAGCTGTTCCTCCATAGCTGAAAAATGGTAATGGCATTCCAGTTGCTGGCATGGATGATGTTACAACTGCAATATTGATGATAACTTGTATGCCAACTAATGCCGTAATTCCTGTTGCAAGTAAGCTTCCAAACATATCTGGTGCTTTCATGGCTATTAAAATGCCTCGCCAAATAAAAATAGCAAATAAAACAATAACAAAAGCACAACCAATAAATCCTAATTCTTCTGCTAATACAGAAAATATAAAGTCATTTTGCGGTTCTGGTAAATACAAGTATTTTTGTTTGCTTTGACCAAGTCCTGCTCCAAATAATCCTCCGTGAACCTATGGCATATAAACTTTGTATGACTTGCCAACCTTCTCCTTTTGCATCACTCCAAGGATCTAAAAATGTCGTTACCCTAGAAAGTCGATAAGGTGCTGCTATAATGACTGCAATAACAGTTGGTATTCCTACTGCCAATCCTGGTACAATCATTTGCCACATTTTGCAGCCTGCAATGATCATCATAATGCCTACAATTCCTATCATTACGATAGAGGCACTCATATGAGGTTCTAACATGATTAATACAATAATCGGTACTAACCATAAAAGATGTTTTACCCATCCTTTGATAAAATATTTTAATTCTTCTCTATCTCTTGTTAAAATACCTGCATAAAATAAAATCATACAAAATTTTACAAGCTCTGATGGTTGAAAGGAAAAACTTTCTGTAATGTAAATCCACCTAGTTGCACCATTTACTTCCCTTCCCACAAGAATTACAGCTAACAAGAGTATAATAGATACAATATAAGCTATTTTGTAAAATTTTTTATAAAATCTATAATCAATTTTCGATATAATTGCCATGGCACAAAGACCTAAAGCTGCAAAAATTGCCTGTCTTGCAAAATATCGATAACTACTTGTTCCGCCACTTTCTGAAAGTGATGTTGGAGAGCTTGCCGAAAGTACCATAATTAAACCTAAAGTTAATAATAACAGTACTGTTATAAGTAGTGTATAATCAATTGGATTGTCTAAAAAACTTGAAAATTTTTTACTTTTTTTCTTCGCCACTTAAAATATCTCTCCTTTCTTTTTTCGCTGGAACTATTCTTTTTGGCTGGGCAACCGTTCTTAAGGAAAAGTTAAACTGCTAAAATTCCCAATATACAAACTAAAAGTGTTATAACCGAAAATACTCTTACTACTTTATTTTCATTCCATCCTGATAATTCAAAATGATGGTGAAGTGGTGCCATTTTAAAAATTCGATTTCCTGTTTTTTTGTAAAAATATACTTGAAGCATTACTGACAAGGTTTCTAGTATTGGTATAAGTGCAATAATTATTAAAATTAATGGCATTTTTAGGTATAAGGCTAGACAAGAGATGAGTCCTCCTAGGAAAAGAGAACCAGTATCTCCCATCATTACTTTTGCAGGATTTAAATTGAACATTAAAAATCCTAAAATGCTTCCGAACAGCAATACTGCCTAATATGGCAACTTCTGTTACAGACCTTAACATCGCAATTACTGTTAAACAGGTTATGATAATTGCACATACACTAGAGGATAAACCATCTACCCCATCTGTTAAGTTGATGGCATTGGTTGTTGCCAGTATTACAAAAATAGCAAATGGTATGTAAAGAAATTTAGGTAATAAAATTTCTGTTTTTAGAATTGGTATAAAGGTTTCTGTTTCTTGCCCAGATATGTGTATAATAAATAAAACATATAATACAGATATAATGAGTAATCCTAACATTTTGTAGCTTGGTTTTAATCCTTTGGTATTATGTAATACTAATTTTTTGAAATCATCAACAAACCCTACTACACCAAACCCTATCGTTAGACATAAGATTGGGATTATGTTTCGTGCTACTTCTGTTTCTCCTTGTGCTGTTAAATATACATAACTAATTGTGGTACAAATGATAATAGATAACATAAAGATGATGCCACCCATAGTAGGCGTTCCTTGTTTTTTTAAGTGAGATTTAGGGCCATCATCTCTTTCGATTTGTCCTATCTTTACTTTTTTTAATATTGGGATTATGATAAATGCTAATAGTATGGTTATAATAAAACTTATAAAAAGTATGGTTGTTTGAAAATTCATCTCTTATTTGCCTTTCTTATTAATCTTGCTAATAATATCTTTTACTATAATTCTTTCGTCAAAAGGATATTTGACTCCCTTTATTTCTTGATAAGGCTCGTGTCCCTTTCCTGCTAAAACAATAATATCTGTTTTATTAGCCATTTCAATTGCTTTTTGGATTGCTTGTGTTCTGTCTACGATTACTTCATATTTTCCTTTTGTTTTTTTAATGCCTTCTTCGATTTTGTCTACAATGGCTTGTGGGTCTTCTGTACGTGGGTTATCTGATGTGATAATCGTATAATCTGCTACTTTTCCTGATATTTCTCCCATAATTGGACGTTTTCTGGTATCTCTATCTCCTCCACATCCAAATACTGAAATGACTCTTCCTCTTGTATAAGAACTTACTGCTTGTAAAATATTTTGTAAACTTTCTGGTGAATGGGCATAATCTATCATGATTGGTATTTCTAATTTGTTTTCTACCATTTCTGATCTGCCTGGTACTTTGATTTTTTCTAGTGCTTCTTTTATATAGGTACTTTCTATGCCTAATTTTCTTGTTATGCAAATAGCTGCTAATGCATTATAAACCGTAAATCTTCCTGGTATATCTACTTTTATTCTTTCGTTTTTATCAGTTATTTTTACTTTAAAATCTACATAAGAGTTGGTAATGGTTATGTCTTTGGCTAAGAAATTCCCACTATTGTCAATTCCATAACCTGTGATATCACTTTCTGGAAACATTTCTGGTATTTTGTTTCCTTGTAAGTCATCTATATTGACAAATCCTGTTTTACACATTTGGAATAGCTTTAATTTGGATTGTAAGTAGTCTTGCATGTCTGGATGTTCTTTTTCACTGATGTGATCTTCTGAGAAATTGGTAAATGCTACCATGTCAAATTGACATCCATCTACTCTATGTAGTTTTAAACTTTGTGATGATACTTCCATAACAACATATTCTACTTTTTCTTTTACCATTTCACTAAATATTTTTTGTAATTCTAAACTTTCTGGTGTTGTTCTGTCTGCATCTGCTATTTTCCTTCCATTAATATAGGTGGCAATAGTTCCAATGAGTCCTACCCTTTTGCCTGCTTTTTCTAGTATTTCTTTTATCATAAAGGTTGTTGTCGTTTTTCCTTTTGTTCCGGTAATTCCAATTAATTTGAATTTTTTGGATGGATTTCCATAAAAATTAGCTGAAGCAAGTGCTAAAAATTCTCTTGTGTTTTTGCTTACAATTAAGGTGATATTTTTTGGTATATTTAAGCTTCTTATGTCATAAGTTTCTTCTGCAACTACTGCAACTGCTCCATTTTCGATTGCTTGGTTGATAAATTCATGGCCATCCGTGGTAAAGCCTTTTATGGCAACAAATAAAAATCCTTTTTTTACTTCTTTTGAATTGCTTTCCATTCCTTCGATTTCTAAATCAAGTTCTCCTTTGGCTTTTAGCCCTTCCATTCCGTTTAAAATATTTTTTAAATTCATTTTTTTTCTTCCTTTCAGGATATTTTAGTAAAAAGAAATAATTATTTCCAATTTTACCAGTTTATTATATATCAAATTGTTTTTTTTGTATAGTTTTTTTTTTCATTTTTTGGATTTTTTTGCTTTTGGCATATATTTAATTATTTGAAAAAGCGACCACGCAACTATACCTCTCTCTCTTATTTAACTGTAAACTTTGTTTTTTGCTTCTGTTATTTAAAATTTATGAATAAATATTAGATTTATTCTAAAAATTTTCATTAGCTATTGAACCTTTTGTGAAAATATGTTATAAAAAATATGAGGGGGGCTTTATATGAGTAAAGAAAAAAAAGAAATTCAAGTTGTTAATGGGGATGGAAAAGATTTAGATATTTCACCTGTATATGATCATATAAAATCTGATAACATACCTAGTGATGATAATAAGAAAAAAAATATCGTTATACCTAAGGGGACTTCTGATAAGAAAAAATAGAGTCTTAAAAAAAATCCATGCTTGATCAGAGCATGGATCTTTTTTAAGACTCTTTTAATTTTACTTTTTTAAATTCTATTTCATAAATAATAAAAGATAATATAACCCCCAATGTTGCTGTTATGAGTTGTGTTGTACTCATTGCTGTTTGTAAAGTTGTAACCATTTTTTCTGGGAAGATGCTAAATGCATTTAAGATTTCGAAAAATGCAAATATAAT